>JAFALX010000082.1 GCA_019234035.1 Candidatus Dormiibacterota bacterium
CGCCGCGTGAGAAATTGGAATACCGCCTGGCCAACGACCCCGAAGCGCGCCAGCTCCTCTTCGACTGGTCGATGGTCGAGTACGTCGAGCGCTATTTTCGCGACGAGCGGTTGCAGTTCGCGTACCTCGGCCAGGGCGTGATCGGCACGAACGCCAGCCCGCACGACCCGGGCACGGCGTCGATCCACTTCCACCACGCCTCGGGCCGCCTCGGCGGCCTGCCGGGGACCTGGGGCTACGTCGAGGGCGGCATGGGCATGGTCTCGGAGGCGCTGGCGGGTGCCGCGCGCGAGGCGGGCGCGGTGATCGCCAAAGCCACGCCCGTCGCGGCCATCGAGGAGAACGCGGTGGTGCTCGAGGACGGGACGCGGCTGCGCACGCAGGTTGTCGTCAGCAACGCGGATCCGCTGACGACGCTCGGCCTGTGCGGCGGCATCGCGCCACAGGACTTCGGCGAACAGGTCGCGTCCTGGCGAATGGAGGGACCGGTGATCAAGCTCAACTGCGCGATGCGCCGGTTGCCGGCGTTCACCGCCGCGCGCCAGGACGAACACCCCGAGCGCGCGATGGTGACGATCGCGCGCAGCATCGACGAGACGCAGGCGGCGTACGAACGCAGCCGGCGGGGCGTCCCGTCGCCGGCGTGGGCCGAGCTCTACTTCCAATCGGCCTATGACCCCACGGTGGCGCCGCCCGGACGCCACGTGATGAGCGTGTTCGCACAGTACGCGCCGTACCGGCTCGTGGAGCCGTCGTGGGATGACATGCGCGAGCTGGTGGCGGACGCGATCGTTGAACAGATCGAACGCTTCGCCCCCGACATCGCTGACTGCATCGAGCACCGCCAGGTGCTCGCCCCACCCGACATCGAGCGCGAAGTCGGCCTCCGCGGCGGCCACATCTTCCAGGGGGAGTGCCTGCCGGACCAGATGTGGTCGCGACGCTTCTCGCCGCGGACCACGATCCCATTCGTCTATATGTGCGGTGCCGCGACACATCCCGGCGGCAGCGTCATCGCGGCCAACGGGCGCAACGCCGCCATGGCCGTGCTCGCAGACCTGCGGGGCTGAGATCGCCTGACGCAGCGACGGACCAGCTGGAGGAAGGCTATGAACTGGAAGTGGACGATCCGGACGCGTGACGGTGGCATGAACGGGCTCGAGTTCTCGTGCTGCACCACCGCCGCCGGGTTCGAGCGCGCGCTCATCCACGCCGCGCCGGCAATGGCGGAGATCGAGGTGCGGTCCGACGACGATGAGGTCATCGCACGCGCCGAGATCAGCCGGGACGGTGACTACTCGCCGATGACCCTCATCGAGCTCGGCGACGGAACGGTGACGCGAAGCGAGGTGTGGCCGGACGACACGTATCGCGGTGCGCTCGTTCTCCTATCGGGGGGCGAGGCCGGCACGCTGCAGAGCTGGGAGCACGCCGCGGATCACAGCTGGTGGCGATGGAGCGTCGAGTTCGCCAATCACGTGAGCCGCCCGGGAACCCCTGCCAAACAGGCGGCGCTCCGCCGTCAATCGACGATCGCGTCCGCCTCGATCTCGAGGAGGAACTCCGGCGCCAGCAGTGCGCTCACGCCGATGAACGACGTCGCCGGCCGCACGTCGGCGAACACCTCGTGGTGCGCGCGCGCGATGTGTCCGAAGCAGGCGACGTCGGTGACGTACGACCGAGTGCGAACGACGTGTTGCGGCCCGGCGCCGACCTCTGCGAGCGCCGCGACGATGATCTCCAACGCGCGCTGGGCCTGCTGGAACGCGCCCGCGGGCACGCTGCCGTCCGCATTGCGACCCACGGTCCCGGACACCGTCACGAATCGATCCACGCGGACGGCTCGCGAGTAGGCAAAGCGCTCCTCCCACGGAGTGCCCGTGCTCACCAGCTGACGTTCTCCCATGGGTCGCAAGCATCGCTCAGAACGCGTTCCAGCGCGCGATGGCACCGGACTCGGACGGATACACTCGACGGTCATGCCCGATGTCCTGGCCACACGACCGCTCACGGAAACCGGCGAAACCCGGCCGCATGGAGGCCGGCTCCTCGCCCACGCGCTGCACGAGGGCGGGGTCTCGACGCTCTTCGCGCTTCCCGGCGGACACATCCTGCTCCTGCTCGACGCCTGCGGTGATGAGGACATCCGCATCATCGACACGCGCCACGAGGGTGCGGCCACCCTGGCCGCCGAGGGCTGGGCGCTGGCCACCGGCGAGACCGGCGTCGCGGCGGTGACGGCGGGTCCCGGCTTTGCCAACGGGCTCATCGGCCTGCTCGATGCCGGCGCGTGGTCGGTGCCGCTGCTGATGATCGCCGGGCGCACCGGGGTGCATCAGCAGGGCCGCGGCGCGGTCATGGACATCGATCAGCGCGCGATCGTGGCGCCGGCGACCAAGTGGGCGGCGAGCTGCATCGAAGCGGGCCGCATCCCGCGCTACGCCTCCGAGGCGCTCCACCATGCACGCGCCGGCTGCCCCGGCGCCGTCTACCTCGATGTGCCGTGGGACGTCATGCAGACGGAACCGGAAGCGCTCGACGTCAACTCGGATGGCCGCGCCGATGCGACGCCGGCGTCCGCCGCGCCGGCGGGGATCGGCACGGCGCTCGCCGCGCTGCGGCGCGCGGAGCGCCCCGTCATCGTGGCCGGCAGCGGCGCCTTCTGGTCCGGCGCCGGAGACGAGATCGCGCAGCTGGCCGAGGTCGCGCGGATCCCCGTCATCACCGCCAGCGCCGCGCGTGGCGTGGTGCCGGACTCGCATCCGTGGTCACTCGGCTCGCTGGTGCACGGCGGTCTCGCGATTCCCTCCGCGGACTGCGTGCTCGTCCTCGGTTCTGCCTTCAATGCAAACGTCATGTACGGCAATGCGCCGCTCTTCGGAGTCGATCAAACGATCATCCAGGTCGACATCGCGCCGGAGCGGCTCGGCGGGAACCGCAGGCCGGACGTCGCACTGGTCGGTGATGCCGCGGCCGTTGTTCGCGACATGCGGATCGGGTGGCATGAGGGCGCGGGGGCTCGCGATGCGTGGCTCGAACAGGCACGCGGATACGCAGAGGCGTCGCGGCAGTTCTGGGACCAGCAGGTCGACGGGCACGCGGGCACTCCACTGCATCCCGGTGCGGTGGCTCGCGAGCTCGCCGCGTTCGCCCGCGCGCAGTTCGGCGGCGACTGCACGTTCGTCGCCGACGGCGGCGACGCGCTCGCCTGGGCCCTCGCGTACACGTACGCCGAGAAGCCGGGCCGCCTGCTGACGACGACGACCGCGCTGGGCACGCTCGGCGTCGGCATGCCGTTCGCCCTCGCCGCCAAGGCGGCGCGACCGCACGAGCCCGTGTTCCTGTTCACCGGCGACGGGTCGTTCGGGCTCACCGCGATGGAGGTGGACACGGCGCTGCGCCATCACCTCCCGGTTGTTGTCATTGTTGCCAACAACGCCGGATGGGGCGATGTGCGTCACGAGCAGGACCAGTTCTTCGGCGCGGGCCATCGTGTCGCCAGCGATCTGCTCCCCACCCGCTATGACCGCTTCGCCCAGGCGCTGGGCGGCCGCGGCGAGCACGTCGAGCGGCTGGACGAGCTGCGACCCGCGCTGCAGCGCGCCGTCGACGCCGACGTCTGCACCGTCATCGACGTCACCACCGACCCGGCCGTGCTCTCCGAGCTCCTGCGGATGATCTCCAGCATCGGGCTGATGTAGCGTGCGCGCTGTCCGGCTCCTCGGCGCTCACGAGATGGCGGTGCAGGAGCTGCCTGAGCCGGAGGCGGCCGCGGGCGAGGTGGTGGTTCGCGTCGACGGCTGCGGCATCTGCGGGTCCGACGTGAGCGCCTACAAGCTCGGCCTGTTCGCCGGCAGCGTGCCCGGACACGAGCTCGCCGGCGTGGTGGAGTCGGTCGGCGATGGTGTGGCCGGATGGTCGCCCGGCGACGTCGCAGTCCTCGATCCCAAGCTGCCCTGCGGGTTCTGCGACGACTGCACCGCAGGCGCCGGACACCGCTGCGCCATGGCGCTCACGGCCGGCATCGGCTTCATGCGCGACGGCGGGTTCGCCGAGCGGACGCCGGCTCCCGCGCAGCTGCTGCATCGCATCCCCGGGTCGCTGAGCCTGCACGATGCCTGCCTCGTCGAACCGCTCAGCGTTGCCATCCACGGTGTCGAGCGCG
>JAFALX010000052.1 GCA_019234035.1 Candidatus Dormiibacterota bacterium
CTCAAGGAGCGAATGGAACGGGGCTAGCGCCCGCGACCAGTTCCGTGCGGCACGGGCTCGTATCCGTCGCCTCTGAACTGCGTTAACTGATCATCGTGCGCGGGAGAGCGGTCCTTGGTGCCATCGCAGCTGGTGCTGTTGCCGCCGCCTGCGCACCCACGCCGCGCAGTGCCCCCCTGGAGACTCTTCCTCCTTTCTCCGGTACAGAGCCGGCCATACCCCTGCCCACACCTTCGCCCTTCCCTACGCCGACGCCGACGGCCTCATTTCTTGCTGCGGTTGGCCCAGCCTGCCAGGCGGACCAGCTCGAGATGCAGAACATCGGCCGCGTGGGAGCGGGCGCGGGTAGTGCCGAGACGTTGATCGTTTTCACCGATGTGTCATCCGTGCCATGCGTACTCAGCGGCACGCCGATCGTTCATTTCCTGGGCACCGACGGACAGGTGCTTGGCAACGTGGCAACCACCGATAGACCGTCGGGAATGTTCCCGGTCTGGCCGAACGACGGCGTCGGCCTCATCCCGATGACGGGCAGTCCGCCGAGGGGAGTCCGAGGTCAGGCCGGCCTTCCTCTCCAGTGGACGTCCTTGATGTGTGCGACCCAAATCGCAGGCATCGCCGTCACCCTGCCGACGGGCACACTCAGGACGCCAATCCTCACCGGGGACATGACGGGATCGGACGGCTCCGATTGCCTCCCACCGAACATCGTGGTCAACCCCTTCGAGCCCGCGGAAGCGTACCGCTAACGGGTGCCGCCGACGCCCGTTTGTAACGAAGCACCGACGTCCGCGCGACCTCCGCAAGGTTTCGCACGCAGGCACCGTTGCCATTGAACCGACACTCGGAGACGGGCGGAGTGCGGCGGGATGGCATTTGGCTCGCGTCGTTCCCTCAATCGACCGGCGCGGGGCGTGGTAGGCGTGGCAGACACCTGCGTCCATCTTCAGACACCTCACGATCGGTATGAGCTACACAAGGCTTTCGTTGAGACGAGTCGCAGTGGCGTGCGCGATAACGGCCGGTATGCTGGCCGCGTCGCAGCTCAAGACGTGGGCGGCTCCCTCATCGCCGAACGCACCAACCAACGGTGCGTCGCCGTCGAGTCGATCCTCATCGACCGTGCCACAGACGGGGGGCGCAGGGCCGTCGTGGACCATCGCCTGGCACCAGGATCCGACCCCCGATGGCGGCGACGGCAGTGGGTCCTTCTGCGTCACAGCAACGTACTGCTGGATGGTCGGGGACTACACCGACTCGAGTGGCAACACCCGCCCACTGATCGAAGTCACACACGGTGACGGTTGGAGCATCGCTGCACTCCCCGACATGTACAGGGGTCTCTACTCTGTCTCGTGCGCGGACGGCAGTGACTGCTGGGCGGTGGGCGACGCCGTCGACGCCACCACCGGCGCCGATGTGGCGCTGCACTTCAATGGCAGCGCGTGGTCCGAGGCCGTGGTGCCGACGGTGGGCGAAGACCGCACCCTGCGAGGCGTGTCGTGCCCGACGGCGACCGTGTGTTGGGCTGCGGGTTTCTACGACGGCCCGAACAACAAATACACGCTCGTCGAGCAGTACGCGAACGGAAGCTGGTCGGTCGTGTCGAGCCCAAACACGCGCGCTTACCCCGTCGACGATCTGAGCGGGATCAGCTGTGTGTCGGCGACGGAGTGTTGGGCGGTGGGAACGCGGTGGATCAGCACCCCGCAGTACGACACCTGGCACACATTGACCCTGCACCTCACGCAGGGATCGTGGGCGATCGTCCCAAGCCCGGATACCAGCACCACGAACCCCGACTATCTGTTTGGCGTCACCTGTGTCTCGACAACAGAGTGCTGGGCAGTCGGGACGGAGTCGAACTATCCGGGACCGGACGGCACGCTGGTGGAGCAGTACACGGCGTCCGGGTGGGCGATCGTGAGCAGTCCCAGCCCGGCCAACTCCTTCTTCAACGACCTGTGGGCGGTCGCGTGCCCGGGCGGGTCCGACTGCTGGGCTGTTGGGAGCTACAGCCTCCCTGGAGGCGGCAACCAGACACTCATCGAGCACTACTCGGGTTCGGCGTGGAGCATCGTCAACAGTCCCGACACATCGAGCGCGTACGACCAGGTCCTCACCGGCATTGCGTGCGAGGCAACCGGTGCGTGCGCCGCCGTCGGGTACGCCGCCAACGGCGCGGTCTATGCCAGCCTGATCGTGACGTACGGGGTGCCGGAACCACCGCCACCCGCTCGGTTCTCGACCTCCAGCGCGCAGCAGTACACGCTCGACGGGAGTGACGGCTCCACGTGGTCCGCGGTCGATGTCCCCGGCCTTGCCGTGACGTTCACCGCGTCGAGCGACTCCACCGCGGTGTTCACCGCCAATGCCGACCTGTGGACCGAAGCCGCCGGTTTCAACCAGGATCTCGGGGTTTGCGTCGTCACCCGCTACTACAGTCCGGCGCCGTGCTCGCAGCCTCTCGCGTGGCACGAATCCGGCGGATTCGCCGGAACCTTCTCCCCCAATGCCGCAGCCGTGCAGGCCACGGCGGCGCTTTCGGCCGGGACGCAGTACACCGCATTCCTGGTGTGGAAGTCGAACATGAAGATGCCGAGCGGCGACAGGATTCACATCGCCGCCGGTACCGCAGGCGGCGGCTTCTCGCCCACGTCATTGTCGGTGCAGCTGTTCCCCGGCGGGACACCTGTGACGACGGCTGTCTCGCGGCAGCAGTACACGATGCACGGCAGTGACGGTAGGACGTGGCAGCCGGTCGACGGCTCCGCGCTCTCGACAACCATTGCGCCAGCGACGACGGCCACCTACGAGCTCACCGCCAACGCCGATCTCTGGACCGCGGACTCGGGCTTCAACCAGGACGTCGGCATCAATGTCAGCCCGGCCTGCGCTAACGACTCGGGTAACACCCTGGCGGTCTGGAAGGAATCCGGCGGCTCCGCCGGCACGTATTCGCCCAACGCGGCATTCGCGCAGACGGTCTGCGTGATGAACAGCGGCACGTCGTACACGGTGTCGCTGGTGTGGAAGGCCAACGAGAGCATGCCGACCGGTGACACCATCGCCGTGGGCGCCGGGCCCAGCGGCGGCAGCTACTCGCCGACGAGTCTCGTGGCCACGCAGGAGCCCGCCGGCAACGTCGTCACCGGGACGGTCAGCACCGCGCAGTATCAGCTCAACGGCAGTGACGGCAGCAGCTGGCACCCGGTGGACGCGTCCACTCTTGTCGTGACCGTGACGCCGAGCACCAGCTGTGCAGCCCGCCTCACCGGCAACGCCGACCTCTGGACGCAGAGCGCCGGCTTCAACCAGGACGTCGGCATCGAGGTAATCCCCGCCGGTGGTGGCGGCACCATCGCCGCTTGGAAGGAGTCGGGTGGCTTCGCCGGAACGTTCTCGCCCAACGCGGCCTTCGTGCAGGGCACGTTCGACATGGTCGCGGGGACGCAGTACACGGTCGCGCTGGTGTGGAAGGCGAACACGAGCATGCCCGCAGGTGACGTCATCCAGATCGGCGCCGGCCCGATCGGCGTCGCGTACTCGCCGACGTCGCTCATGGTCGACCTCAACTGCTGAGACGCCCCTCAGCAGAGGGCTGCAGCGGTCGTCATGCTCGGCAGCGTCAGCTGACCTCCGGACGCGGATATTTCCGCGGCATTCATGGTGATGTTGCTGTACGGCGCGGTGGAGGCGCGCAGGTCGGGGCGGGGAGTTTGTCCGCCACCGCTCTGCTATGCTCGCAGGC
>JAFALX010000154.1 GCA_019234035.1 Candidatus Dormiibacterota bacterium
ACCGGCTACGCGGGGGGGCGTGTCATGCCGGCCATGGCGGTGCAGCAGAACTCGCTCACGTACGCGCAGACGTATCCCGTCTGCGCCGCGCGCTGGCTCGCCGGGTCACCGCAGCCGCTGCGCATCTTCAATCAGTACGGCGAGGGCGGCTACCTGGCCGACGCACTTTCCGCCAAGGGCGACAAGATCTACATCTTCGGCGACGCCGCGCTCATGGGCGACCAGATGCTCTACAGGTACGCCGCCATCACGTCGGTGCAGCCGGGCTGGAGCGAGCGCATCTTGCAGTCCGGCGCGCAGATCGTGCTGTACGACGCCAACACGCCGCTCGCCGACGTGATGGAGGCGAGCCCGCAGTGGGTGGAGGTCTACCACGACCCGCTGAGCGTGGCGTTCATCCCCGTCGGCGAGGTCGGTCACATCGCGCTGCCGGCGCAGCCATCGAGCTATCCGGCCGGTGACCCGTGCGGGAACCTCGCGACGTCGTCCACCGACATCGGGGCGCAGAACACGTGAGTGCGCTGCGAGTTGTCGACGTGAGCGCGGCGGTTCGCGCGCGTCGCGAGCACGTGCAGGCGCGGCTGCTGTGGGTCTGCGCCGCCGGCCTGCTGTCGCTCGGAATCACGGTGCTGCCGTTCGCGGAGACCGGCTCGTGGGCATCGCTCGCACTGGGCCGGGTGATCACCGCGCACGGGATGCCCACCACCGAACCCTTCAGCTACCTCGCCGCGATCCAGCCGTGGGTTGCCGCGGGATGGCTGCGCGCGGTCCTGATCGCCGCGCTGGTCGGCACCGGCGGCGCAACGCTGGCGTCGATCGTCCTGGGCCTCGCCACGAGCGGAGGGCTCGTGCTGGCCGCCCTGTCCGTCCGCCCCAGCGCTCGCGTCCCCGCCGCCTGGCAGGCCGCGGGCGTCCTCGCCGGAGCGCTCGTCGTCCGCTCCTTCCTCGCCGGTGGCGTCCCGATCATGGTCCTCGGCGCCGGCGCCGTCCTCTACGTCCTGGCCCGCGCGCGGGAGGGCAACAGCCGCCTGGCCTGGCTGCTGCCGCCGATCTTCCTGGTGTGGGCCAACCTCGACGGGAGCTTCATCACCGGTCTCGTGATCGTGCTCGTCGTGTGGGCCGCCGAAGGCCGCAGGGACGCCGAATTCCGCCGGGCACTCCTGTGGGCCACGGCCGCGAGCGCCGTCGCCGCGGTGATCAACCCGGCCGGGATCGGCCTCTACCAGTGGGTGCTGGCAACCGCGGGCGGCCCCGCGACCGCTCAGCTCTCGACCACGTTCTCCTCCCCCGACTTCCATGGCGGCTGGCTGCGGCTGTTCGAGGCCGTGGCTGCCCTGCTGGTCATCTCGTGGGTCGCCGGCGGCGGCGCCACGCGGCTCGACGCCATCCTCGGCATCGCCGCAATCGGGCTGGCGCTGTGGTCGCAGCAGTTCGTCCCGCTCTTCGCAGTGATCGCGACCCCGCAGCTCAGCACGTACGGCTCGCGCGCATCGGCTCGCGCGGTGCCGCACCTGCCTCAGATGCGGGCGCCTGCCGCGGTCCGCGACCTCGGCGCCGCGGTGGGCCGGCTCGGACGCCCGGTCCTCACCGGAGCCGCGCTGGCCGCGACCGCCGTCGCGGCCGTGGCGGCGATGACAGTTGAGGCCGGCGCTCACGCCGCCGCGACTGCGGAGTCGAGCCGGTTTCCCCAGGCCGCCGCGACGCGGGTGGCCGCGTCGTTCCCCGGGCAGCGCCTGTACGCGCCATCCACGTGGGGCGACTACCTCACCGAGCGGTTCCCGACCGGCCGGGTGGTGTTCATCTACGGCCCCTCCGGAGGCTTCACAACCTCGTCGGTGACGGCGTACGCCACGATCCACTTCCTCGACCCCGGTTGGGAGGCGGTGGTGCGCACCGAGGGCATCCGCATCGCCATCGTCGAGGACCGGTCGCAGGAGGCCGGCGCGCTGCACGAGCTCGGCTGGGCCGCCGACTGCTTCGACGCCTCGAGTGGCGCCCTCGTCATGACCGCACCGGGCTCTGGTGCGCCGTCGACACCGAGCTCCCCGCTGACCGTCCCACCATCCGGCGTCCTCGCCTGCTGACGCCGGCACTGCGCGCCCGCGCCCCCATGTGCCGCCACAGTCGGGAAACGACGTAGCGCGCGTGGTGCGGCTTCGTTACTGGACGTGGGTCTCGGCGGAACC
The DNA here is from genome assembly GCA_019234035.1 of Candidatus Dormiibacterota bacterium. Classification (GTDB taxonomy): domain Bacteria; phylum Chloroflexota; class Dormibacteria; order Aeolococcales; family Aeolococcaceae; genus JAFALX01. The sequence continues at coordinate 2,187 of JAFALX010000154.1, forward strand.
GCGCCGGCCTTAGTCTCGAAATCGATGCTGAGCCGGCAGCTCCATCCGATGCGCGCGCCCGAGATGGTGGCGAGACGAAACCTGCTCCCGCTCCAGCGATCACGGTCAGGGGCCACTGTTCCGCCGACGCCGGCGCCCGCTCCCGAGGCGGCTCCGGCGGCGGAGAGCGGCACGGCCCTGTTCCGCGACCGCCGTGCGGGGCTGGAACGTGTGATCGAGCTCGTCCGCTGGGTGGTCCTGATCTACGCCGCCGTGGCGAACAACTTCCCGGGCCTGCACGGCGTCCCAGGCCGGTCGGCGATCAACCTGATCCTGGGGGGCTGGGCGCTCTTCAACCTGACGGCCACGATCATGCTGCTGGCACGGCGCGTGCCCGGGCCCACCGGGCAGGCGGCGACGCTCGGCATCGACCTGTGCGTCGCCGGCGCCCTCGTCTATCTGAGTGGCGGCGTCCAGTCCGACCTGGTGGTGGCGTTCGCCGTCGTGGTGATCGAGGGAGCGCTTCGCTTCTCGGTGCTCACCAGCATGGTCTGGGCGCTCACGGCCGGCGTGGTGTACTTCGCCAGCGCGTTCGCCGGCTACGGCTGGCGCCTCTCGGCGGAGAACGTCGACTCGTTTGTGGCGCGCGCCTTTCTGCTGTTCGTGGTCACCCTCACCAGCAGCCTGCTGGCGCGCGAGCTCGTGACCGCGCGCGACCGCCGGCTCATGCAGACCATCGAGCTCGAGCACGCGGCGTTCGCCGAGCTGCGCGAGGTGGACCGCATCAAGAGCGACTTCATCATGCTGGCGTCGCACGAGCTGCGCACCCCGCTGACCAAGATCAAGGCCTGGCTCACGCTGATGCACGACGCCGCAGATCGCCTGCCCGAGGAGGCGCGCGAGGAAGGGCTGCAGCAGCTTCGCATCGAATCCGAGCACCTGGCGCGGCTGACGGACAACCTGCTGTGCATCGCCCAGCTGGAGTCCGGTGAGATCCGCCTCAAGACGGCGACGGTCGACCTCGAGGCCGTGTTCGGTGAGGTGCTCTCGCGGTTCGTCGAGACGGCCGATCACGAGCGCTTCCACATCGAGATCGCGGCGGACGCGCTGCGCGTGAGCGGCGACCACGACCGCCTTGCGCTCGTGCTGGCCTGCCTGCTGGACAACGCGCTCAAGTTCTCCCCGCAATCCGAGGCGGTGCGCGTGAGGACCGAGCGTGTGGTCAACCGCGTGCACATCGCCGTGCACGACAACGGCCGGCGCATCCCCGACGCCGACGTCGATCGTGTGTTCGCGTCCTTCTATCAGGTCGAATCACCGTTGCTGCGGCAGCGAGGTGGCTTCGGCGTCGGGCTGTACCTCACGCGCCAGCTCGTCGAACGGATGGGCGGCAAGGTCTGGGTGGACAACCAGAGTGTCCGCGGCAACACGTTCATCGTGTCGCTCCCATTCCACGCCTGACGACATCGCCCGACACGAACGCTCCGGCAAAGGTTGCGACCACGTAAAGCGGGGCAACGTGCGCGTAACCCGGCCGAAAAGCGCGTCAAACGGGTGGTACGGTCCGAGCGTGACCCAGAGTGAGCCACCGCGTGGCGCTGTAGGAGCCTAGATGCCCGCCTTCACCGAGTCGCTGCTCAGCCCCCTGGGTTCCGCCGCAACCCGCGCCGGCGCGGAGGCCACCGTCCTCGTCATCGACGACGACCCCTCGATGCGTGACATCCTCGCCGTCCTCGCGCAGCAGCACGGGTTCGCCATTCAGTTCGCTGAGAACGGCTCCGACGGACTGCGCATGGCCGAGCAGAGCGACATCGATCTGGTGCTGCTCGACCTCACCCTTCCCGGGCTCACCGGCTTCGATGTGTGCCGCCGTCTGCGGGCGGCCGGTGTCGAGATTCCGATCATCATGGTGTCGGCGTCCACCGACGTCGTCGACGTCGTCGTCGGGCTGGAGATCGGCGCCGACGACTACATCACCAAGCCATTCGAGCTGCGTGAGCTCGCCGCGCGTATCAACGCCAAGCTGCGCCGGCAGCGCAGCACGCAGTCGCAGGTGCGGCCGGGACGCCTCAAGTTCCCCGGCCTCGTCGTCGACATCGGACGTCACGAGGTGCTGCGCGACGGGCAGCCCGTCAGCCTCACGCCAACGGAGTTCGATCTTCTTGCGCTGCTATCAGCATCGCCGGGACGCGTCATCTCGCGCTCCGAGATGATTCAAAAGGTGTGGGGACAGGGCGCCGATCTCGACCTGCGCAGCGTCGACGCGCATGTGTACCGTCTGCGGCGCAAGATCGAGCCGGAGGGGCCGCGGCCGACGTACATCCACGCTGTTCCCGGTATCGGCTACCGCTTCGAGCGTCGCGGCCTCAACGAGCGCCTGGCCCAGCAACAGGGCGGCGGCTCGCTCGAACCGGATTCCCTCGCCGAGCTCGAAACGGTCGTCAGCGTCGGCACCAACGGCTTCAGCGACTGAGACCGCTCTATTCGGTCGCGAGCTGCGACGCGTACTCGTGGTCGTCGACGTCGGCCGGGACGGGCGTTAAAGCCAACTCCGACTGGTACTCGTTGCGGATCGTCTCGACCGTGGACGCCCAGTCGTCATGGTGCGTGCTGCCTCCATACGATCCGTCCGAGGCGTAG
>JAFALX010000170.1 GCA_019234035.1 Candidatus Dormiibacterota bacterium
CGCGGTGCTGCTCGAAGCGATCGGCCAGCCACTCGTTCTCATGCATCGGTCACATCTCTCCGTGGTCGCGTGTCATCTCCAATGACACCTGGGATCGACGTGACGTGACAAAGGGGACGAGATGACCGCACGGACACCCGCGGACAGCCGCCGCACCGAGGCTCGGACGAGCCCATTCCCACCCATTCTGGTGACCGGAGGCACCGGCACGCTCGGCCGCCAGGTGATCGCGCGGCTGACCGCGAGGGGCCTGCGTGCGCGTGCGCTCAGCCGCCACCCGGGAGACGACACCGACCTCGTCGAGTACTGCACCGGCGATCTCGACACGGGCGCCGGGGTCGGCGCCGCGGTGAAGGGAGTGCTGCTCGTCATCCACTGCGCCGGCGCGCGAGTCGGCGACGACCGCAAGGCGGCGACACTGGTCGCCGCTGCGCGCCCGGCCGGCGTGCAGCACCTGGTGAACATCTCGGTCGTCGGAGCGGACCGCGTGCCCGTGAAGAGCTCCATCGACCGCGCCATGTTCGGCTACTTCGCATCGAAGCTCGCGGCGGAAGCCGTCATCGCCGGCTCGGGGATTCCCTGGACGACGCTGCGCGCCACCCAGTTCCACGAGCTCGTCCTCATCACGGCTCGGGCGATGGCAAAGTTGCCAGTGGTCCCGGTACCGGCTGCTCGGTTCCAGCCCGTTGCCGGGGCCGAGGTCGCGGAGCGGCTGGTCGAGCTCGCATTGGGCGAGCCCGCGGGGTTGGCGCCGGATATCGCCGGACCGCGCATCTACCCGATGCGGGACCTGGTGCGCAGCTACGTGCAGGCTCGGGGGCTGCATCGCGTGCTCCTGCCGATGCGGATGCCCGGCGCGGCAGCGCGTGCCGTGCGCGCGGGCGCGAACCTCGCACCGGAGAGCGCGACCGGCCGCGAGACCTGGGAGGCGTTCCTCGCGGCGCAGGACCTCGGCGGCGTGCGGCGGCAGGTGACACCGTCTTCGGCGGGCGCGGCCACCGGCTAGCGCAACTCCCGTACTGTGAGCCGGAGATGGCCCATGTCCTCTTCGTCTGCATCCAGAACGCTGGGCGCTCGCAGATGAGCGAGGCGCTGTTCCTGCGAGCGAGCGAGGGCAGGCACACCGCGGAGTCGGCGGGAACTAGGCCCGCGCAGCACGTGCACCCCGAGGTGGTCGCCGTCATGCAGGAGCTCGGGATCGATCTCGGTTCGCGCGTGCCGCAGCGGCTCACACCGGCGCTCGCCGAGCGGGCGGACGTCGTGGTCACGATGGGCTGCGGCGACGAATGCCCGTTCATCCCCGGGGTCCGCTATGTCGACTGGGAGCTGACCGACCCGAGCGGCCGGAGCCTGGACGAGGTCCGCGCCGTCCGCGACGAGATCGAGCGCCGCGTCACGGAGCTGGCGAGCGATCTCGACTCCACGGCCGGTCGTCGCGCCGCGGTGTGAAATCATCACCGTCGGAGCGGATGGCGGACGTGGAACAGAACTGGCCGGCGCTACCTCACGGAGAATGGCGCGACACGCTTGACACGCTGCACCTGTACACGCAGGTGCTCGGCAAGCTGCGGCTCGCGCTGTCGCCGTTCGAGGTCGCCTGGGCGAACGTCCCGCTGTACCTCACCGCACGAGGGCTGACGACCTCGCCGCTGCCGCACGGGCTGCGCACGTTCGAGGCCGACATCGATTTCATCGATCACGTGGTGGTGCTTCGCAGCAGCCAGGGCCTGGTGGAGTACGTCCCGCTGGGGTCCACCGTCGCCGACTACTACGGTGACGTCGTGTCGGCGCTGCGCCGCATGCGCATCGACGTCGAGATCACCACGATGCCGCAGGAGGTGGCGGATCCCATCCCGTTCCCCGACGACCGCACGCACGGAACCTACGACCGCGAGCATGCCGCGCTGTTCCATCGTGTGCTGTCCATGATCGATGTGGTCATGAAGGCGCATCACGCGCGCTTCAGCGGATGGACGTCGCCGGTGCATTTCTTCTGGGGGACGTTCGACATCGCCCTGGCGCGGTTCAGCGGGCGCCGGCACACCCCAGCCGCTGACGCGAGCTTCTTCGAGCAGTACGGCGGCACGGACGAGATGATCTCGTGCGGGTGGTGGCCCGGGGATGATCGCGTGCCGTTCGCGTGCTTCTACGCGTACGCGCATCCCATGCCCGAGGGCTTGCCGGAGGCGAGCATCTCGCCGTCGGACGCAGGATGGGACGCCGGCATCAGCGAGTTCCTCTTCCGCTACGACGCAGCGATTGCGGAGCCGGACCCACGCCGCGCGATCCTCTATTTCTTCGAGAGCACATACGACGCGGCGGCGCGGCTAGGGAACTGGGACGCGCACCTGACGGAGCTGCGCGTGCCGCCGCCACCGCTCGCGCTGTGCCCGCAGCACGCGAAGAAGTACCTGCTCCCGCAGGCGTGAGATGACCGAGGCGGCGCGCATTGAGGTGGGGACGCGGCGCGTGCGACCGATGCTTGGAGGTCTCGCTGTGGCCGACACGTACGCGCCACTGCTGGTGTGGGAACATCGGGGATATCCGACCTACTACTTCCCGCGCGCGGACGTGCGTGCGGAGCTGCGGCACACGGGTGCCACGCACTCCGTTGCAACTGTGGGAGAGGGACTCCGCCACGACGTCGTGCTCGGCGGACGCACCGCCACGGGCGCGGCCGTCATGTTCCCCGAGGCGCCGGCCCCGCTGAACGACGCGGTGCGTTTCGACTGGGCCGCGATGGACGAGTGGCTCGAGGAGGACGAGCCCGTCTACACGCATGCGCACGACCCGTACAAGCGCATCGATGTGCTCGCCAGCTCGCGGCATGTGCTCGTCGAGCTCGACGGCGTCACCGTCGCCGAGACGCGGCGGCCGCAGATTCTGTTCGAGACCTCGCTGCCGCGGCGCTACTACATGCCGCTTGCCGACGTGCGCATGGCGCTGTTCGTACCGTCGGACCATCACACGCGCTGCGCGTACAAGGGCGAGGCCGCGTACTGGTCGGTGGACACCGGGACCAGCGTGCACGCGAACATTGCGTGGATCTACCGCACGCCGTTCCCGGAGGTGATGAGGATCGCCGGCATGGTGTGCTTCTTCAACGAGCGCGTCGACCTGACGCTCGACGGCGTGCCGCAGGAGCGACCGCACACCCAGTTCTCGTGAGCGCCGGGATTGACGAGCGGCTGCAGCTGCTCGACTGGCGCCGCCGCACCGCGGAGCTGTACGCGACGGTGCGCGCCGATCCCGACATCGAGCACGCGTGGCATGTGTGGCGTGCGGCGCGCGAGCTGATGTTTCTCGAGCACCCGCAGTCGCCGCTCCCGGCGGCGGAGCGCGACGCCGGCCACGCGCCGGCGTACTACGACTACGACCCCGCGTATCGCGGCATGGCCCGCGTGACCGAGAGCGACGCCTCGGCCGTGCAGGTGCCGGCGAGCGTCGGCGACGGGTACCGCCTCGTCCGTGCCGGCACGGCACACATGGTGGTGCCGGGGGAGGCCCTCGAGCTGCAGCTCCTCTGGCTCGACGACTACGCGGGCGGCCTCCTGCTGACCTGCCGCGACGCCACCTCCGGCGCCGAGACCTACGGCGCCGGGCGCTACCTGCTCGACACGGCGAAGGGCGCCGACCTGGGCCCCGCGGACGGCGGCATCGTTGTGGACTTCAACTTCGCGTACCAGCCGTCGTGCTCGTACGACCCCCGGTGGAACTGCCCCCTGGCGCCCCGGGAGAACTGGCTCACGTTCGCGATTCGAGCGGGCGAGCGCCTCCGGCAGCCCTGAGATCGTCGCGGGTTTGTGACGCGATCTGGGTTGTTTGAGAAACTTCACGTCATGTAATATTCATCCCGTGAACCAACGCACGGAGCTCATCGACCGCCTCGTGGCGGTGCAGCCGCGCCTCCGCCGCCGCCTCATCGACGCAATGGGCCCGAGCGTCCGCGAGGCCGGCGCCGAGTTCCACGGCATGACCGTCCATCAGCTGGAGGTCCTCCGCCGGCTCCTCGAGTGCGACGGGATGACGATGCGCGGCGTCGCCGACGTGTTGAGCGTCGGGCCCAGCGGCGCGACCCAGCTGGTCGACCGCCTCGAGCAGCGCGGGCTGGTCACGCGCGAGCGTGACCCCGAGGACCGCCGTGTGCAGCGCGTGCTCCCCACGCAGCGAGCGCGCGACGCCGGGTCGAGCTTTGCGACCCGCCTGCGCACGGCGCTCGACGACGTCGCGGCGGTGCTCGACGAAGACGAGCTGCGCACGTACGTCGAGCTGTCGGAACGTGTAGCCGGTGCCGACGTCGCGTCGCACCTCGGCGAGAGGAGGACCGCATGAGCGGACGGCTGTCGCAGAAGCAGATCCTCGCCGTGTTCGGCGCGCTCATGCTCGGCATGCTGCTTGCCGCGCTCGATCAGACGATCGTGGCCACGTCGCTGCCGACGATCGTCGGTGACCTCGGTGGGCTGAACCAGCTGTCCTGGGTGGTGACGTCGTACCTGCTCGCGTCGACGATCTCGACGCCGCTGTACGGCAAGCTCGGCGATCTGTACGGCCGCAAGGGCCTGTTCCAGTTCGCAATCTGCGTGTTCCTCGCGGGCTCGATCCTCTCGGGCCTGTCGCAGAACATGATCGAGCTGATCGGCTTCCGTGCCATTCAGGGCATCGGCGCCGGCGGCCTCATGGTCGGCGCGCAGGCGATCATCGGCGACATCGTGCCGCCGCGCGAACGCGGCCGCTATCAGGGCGTGATGGGCGGGGTGTTCGCCCTGGCCAGTGTGGTCGGTCCGTTGCTCGGTGGCTTCCTCACGGACGACGTCTCGTGGCGCTGGATCTTCTACATCAACGTGCCGATCGGCATCGTCGCTGTGGCCGTGACGGCATCCGTGCTGCACCTGCCACGACACTCTGTGAAGCACCGCATCGACTGGATGGGCGCCACGCTGCTCGCCGGCGGTGCGTCCTCACTGATCCTCCTGCTGACACTCGGCGGCACGCAGGTCGCGTGGGATTCGCCACTGATCGTCCTGCTGGGCATCGCGGGCGTCGTGCTCCTGGGTGCGTTCTTCCTGGTGGAGCGGCGCGCCACAGAGCCCATCTTGCCGCTCAAGCTGTTCCGCAACGGCGTGTTCAATGTGGCCGGCGGCACGGGGTTCATTCTCGGATTCGCCATGTTCGGCGCCATCACGTTCCTGCCGGTGTTCCTGCAGCTCGTCGATGGGGCCAGCGCGACCAGCTCGGGACTCAACCTGCTGCCGCTGATGGGCGGTCTGCTCGCCGCGTCGATCGTCAGCGGGCAGCTGATCTCGCGCTTCGGGCGCTACAAGGTGTTTCCGATCGTCGGCACCGCACTGTCGGCGCTGAGCGTCTTCGCGCTGTCGACGATCGACCCGCACACCTCGCGCGCGCTGATCTCGGTGTACATGGTGTTCCTCGGCGCCGGGCTCGGACTCGTGATGCAGGTGCTGATCATCGCCGTGCAGAACGCCGTGCCCCACAAGGACCTGGGTGTCGCCACGAGCTCGGCGACGTTCCTGCGCTCGATGGGATCGTCGTTCGGCGTGTCGATCTTCGGCACCATCTTCAGCAACCAGCTGGCCGGCAACCTGGCGCGGAATCTCCCCGCCGCCGCGCTGCGGCACGGGATCAATCCGTCGTCGCTGCAGGGCAACCCGGCCGCGCTCGCGCACCTGCCCCCCGCGATCCACGCCGGATTGGTCAACTCGGTGTCGCAGTCGCTGCACGTCGTGTTCCTCTCCGCCGTGCCGGTCCTCGCCGTCGCATTCCTGCTCACGCTGTTCCTGCGCGAGGTCCCGCTGCGCACGCGGCAGGAGCCCGCGATCGCTGCGGCGGAGGAGTTCGACCTCGAGGTGACCGCGGATGCCGCAGAGGAGACGCTGGTCCCGATCGACGTCAGGTAGCGCGCGCTACGGAAAGATCGTGTCGATGCGCGCGCGGATCTCGGGCGTCAGCTTCTCGAGCGCGTCCAGCGCGCCGAGGTTCTCGTGCACCTGCTCCGGGCGGCTCGCGCCCGTGATCACCGTGGACACGTGCGGGTTGGACGCGCACCACGCCAGCGCGAGCTGCGCCGTTGTCACGCCGAGCTCGCCGGCGATGTCCCGCAGCCGCTTCACGCGATTGTTCGAGTCCGGGTCGGTGAGCTGCTGCTTCATCCACTCGTAGCCGGGCAGCAGCGCGCGGCTTCCCGCGGGGATGCCGTCGATGTACTTGCCGCTGAGCAGGCCCGACGCCAGCGGACTCCAGATGGTGAGTCCAAGGCCGATCGAGTCGTACAGCGGCGCGTACTCCTGCTCGACGCGGTAACGGGTCACGAGGTTGTACTGCGGCTGCTCCATCGCGGGCTTGTGCAGGTGGTGGCGGTGAGCGATGTCCCACGCCTCCTGCACCGCCTCGGGGCTCCACTCGGACGTGCCCCAGTACAGCGCCCGGCCGCGCTCGATGATGTCGTGCATCGCGTACACCGTCTCCTCGATCGGTGTCTCCGGATCGGGACGATGGCAGAAGATGAGATCGAGGAAGTCGAGGCGCAGCCGCCGCAGCGACCCCTCCACCGCCTGCAGCAGGTACTTGCGGTTGAGCGTGTTGCGCGTGTTGACCCCACCCTCGATGCCCCAGTAGTACTTGCTCGAGATGAGGTAGCTGTTGCGCGGCCATCCGAGCAGAGCGATGGCCTCGCCCATGATCGACTCCGACTGACCGCCCGCGTACACCTCCGCGTTGTCGAAGAAGTTCACGCCCGCGTCGTACGCGACGGCCAGCGATTCCCGGGCGCTGTCGCCCGCGAGCTGCGGTCCGAAGCTCACCCAGGATCCGAATGAGAGGACGCTCACCTGGATCCCGTGGTTGCCCAGATGCCGGTATTGCATGGCCATGTTCGGCGAGGATACGCGGCATGTCCACACCGCCACCGGAGCCCGAAGCGGAGACAGCGGGCGGCTGGATCGCGCGCCTGGCCGCGGAACTCGACGTCGAGCCGCTCTCGCCGCGCACCCAGGCAGCGGTGCTCGGTCTTGCCCGTGAGGTCGCGCACGGCACCGAGCGCAAGGCCGCGCCGCTGGTGTCGTTCCTGGCCGGCCGCTTCGTCCAGGATGCCGTCGACGCCGGCGGCGATGCCGACGAGGCGCTGCGCATCGTCAGCGAGGCGGTGGATCGGCTCCTCGGTCGCTGAGCCACCCGCGCACGTCCTCAGGCGTGTTCAGGTTCCGCGCGAATCGGGGTGACGCGCCAAGCGCACTCGCGTCGACGTAGCGGACGCGGAGCCGGAGCAGCGCGCTGCGCACGGACTGGTCGGGCGAGGCGGCGGCGGCTCGCAAGGTGCGGAGCGCAGAGCGCGCGTACACCGCGTGCAGCGGTTCGATGCCGTGCTCGCTCAACGGCAGCGCGGCATCGGCGCCCGTGCACTTCGACGCGAGCGTGCGAAGCAGATCGGGATCGATGTCCGGCATGTCCGCGGCGACGACCGCACACAGCGGATGCGGTGAGCGCTCCAGCGACGCGACGATCCCGGCGAGTGGACCCCGCGCGTCACGCTCGTCGGTCACCGTCAGGGTCCACGGTCGCGCCACCGGCTCGTGACCGGACGCAAGGATGACCGTCGCCGCGATCGGCGTGATGCGGGCGATCGCGCGATCCAGGAGCGACTGCCCCTCCAGCGTCATGTCGCGCTTGTCCGTCCCCATCCGTCGCGAGGCGCCGCCGCAGAGCACGGCGACGGTGAGCGGTGGCCCCGGCATCAGCCGGACGCTACGCCGCGAGACGGCGCTCGCGAGTCAGCGGTGCCGCTCCGGGTAAGGTGATGTGCGTTGCTTTGGTTCAGAGGGCCGGCGAAGCCGGCCGGTGGAACCCCGCCGGCGCGCACCGCCGGATTGCGAGTGGCCTGGTTCGGCCATGCCTCCGGCCGGCGCGCCGACGGCCTCACGTCGTACAGCCGCGAGATGGTGACGGCGCTGCGCGACCGCGGCGTCGAGCTGTCCTTCCTCTCGTACCGGCTCGACGGCGACCTGGTCCCGGTGCAGCGGTCGGTCCAGCTTGGCGCTGCGCGCTTCAAGACCGTCACGATCCCCCTGCCGCCGACGTTCGACACGATCAAACGCGAGCTCGATCGATTCCGTCCGGACGTCGTGCATCTCTCGTTGAGCCATTCACTGCTCGATGCCGCGGTGTTGCGGCACGCGACGTCGCGTGGAATGGGAAGCGTCGTCACCGTGCACCTGCCGTACGCACCGGTGCACAGCACGCGCGGGCGCGTGCTGTACGGCCTGTACCGGTATCACGCGCGCGCGCTCAGGCGGGCGGATCGATGCATCGCGCTGAGTGATGACCAGCGCGACCTGCTGCTGTCCGTCGGATGCGATCCCTCGCGCATCGACGTTCTCGGCAACGGCGTCGACACCGAGGCCATCGCGCCGGGACCGTCGCGCATTCGCGAGGAGCTCGGCGCGCGGTTCGTGGTGTCGTATCTCGGACGCATCGATCCTGAGAAGCGCGTGCCCCAGCTCGTCGATGCGTTCCTGCGGCAGCGATGGCCCGACGACCACATGCTGCTGATCGCCGGCGCAGGGGCACGCGAGGAGCAGACACGGCG
>JAFALX010000292.1 GCA_019234035.1 Candidatus Dormiibacterota bacterium
TCGACGAGTTGTTTCTTCCCCAGAGCGTCGGAGAGCTCGTGGATGTGCCACACGGCCTGGTGCTGTTCACCGGCCCCACCGGCGCTGGAAAGTCGACGACCCAAGCAAGTCTCATCGACTCAATCAACGAGACGCGCCGCCGTCACATCATCACGCTCGAGGATCCGATCGAGTACCTGCACGTCTACAAGCGCTCCATCATCGACCAACGCGAGATCGGTGTGGACGCGCCATCATTTGCTGCCGCTTTGCGCTGCGTGGTCCGCGAAGATCCCGACGTGGTCAGCGTCGGCGAGCTGCGAGACCTGGAATCGATCGCGATCGGGCTGACCGTTGCTGAGACCGGGCAGCTGGTCTTCGCCACGCTGCACACCAATGATGCAGCGCAGGCCGTCCAGCGCATGGTGGACGTCTTTCCCGCAGAGCAGCAGCAACAGGTGCGCGTCCAGCTCGCCGGTTGCCTGATCGCCGTCGTCCATCAAGAGTTACTGCCGCGAGTTGACGGTGGGCGCGTCGCGGCCTTTGAGGTCTTGCTCGCGACTCCCGCTGTCCGGAACCTCATCCGCGACAACAAACTCGCGCAGCTGCGCAACGTCATGCTCACGTCGGCCAGCGAGGGCATGTGCACTCTCGAGGCGGCCATGAACTGGTTGGTGCGTACCGGATTCGTCACGGCCGCCGACGCGCGCGAGCGATCGCTGTTCCCCCAGGAGATCGCGAACGACAGCGCGGCGTACAACCCACCCACTGGGGCCGAGGAGCTGGCGCCAACCCTGGAACGCCTGCCAATACTGGAGACCGATTTTCCCGGCGCCGACGACCGGCTGTTCGGACCGCGCGAATTCGACCCGCGTTACGCCGGCTTCAACACGCCTGACGCCACGCGTCGAGGTTGACGTGTTTGCGCATCGAGCTGAAGCGTCGCGCTCGTGCGCTGCTGCAGAAGGCTGAGGTGTCGAGGTTGTACTCCACCTCGAGCACGGCCTTGCCCGCGCTGATGAACGGGGTGAGCGCATCGCATTCCGAGTACTCGAAGCACTGTTCGTCGAGCGCGAAGTCAAAGTACGGCTGCAGGTCCGCGGCTTGGTCGACGTCGCCCTTCAAGGCAACACCGAGTCCGCGTGCGTGCGCCTGTTCCGCCCACCACCTGTCGTAGGTGATCTGGTCGGCATACGTCAGCGGGAAGCCGGTGTCGTTCTCGTATCCGTCTTGCAGGTCCGGCTCCACCGCGTCAAATCCCTTTGCCTGGCACTGATTCAGGCGAGCGATCATGAGCGGTTCGATCACCCCGAGCTGCCGTATGTCCAGCCACCGTTCCTGTGGAAAGCCCTGGACCGGCTTACCGATTGCAGCCGCGGGCATTGCCGCAGTGTCGGGGCGGTACGCCTCCCAGCCACCGGCGTCGATGTAGCAGATCACCCGGCGACCCTTTGCATGCAGGGAGGCCACAACGGCCGCGCTGTTGTCGAACATGTCGATGTCGTAGACGGGCACATCGACACTCTGGTCCACCGGGGTTGACAGTTGCCACTGCCACAAGGTCCCCTGCGCCGGCCTCCAGGGCACCCTTGACCCCGGACTGTGCGTGCCCGGTGCCGCGCGCGTTGCAGAAGGTGTTTCCGGTGCGGCTCCACAAGCCGGCAACGCCATGGCCAGCATGTAAACACCGAGTCCGGTGACGATGCGCCATCTGCCGGTGTGTCCCGGGGACCCGCGGCCCAGAGCTGGGCGCTCACGCTGCGTGCGAAACCCTCCACGAACGGAGCCGCTCTGATCGACGAGCGGCTCCGTGTGTCGCTGCGGTCACGGTTTCCTTGACGTCAGCAGGTGCTGCTCAGATGCAGATGAGGAGGATGCACAGCACCGGAGGCGGAGGTGGCGTTGGAGTTGGTGTTGGCGTCGGCGTGGGGGTCGGCGTCGGCGTCGGCGTCGGTGTCGGCGGTGGTGGTGCCGGAGGTGGAACGGCAAGCGTTATGGTGGAGTTGCTCAGCCAGGCAGACTGCTCGCCTGCGTACGAATTGCCGAAGGGACTCTGCAAGCCGAGAAACCCCACCGTCTGCGTTCCGGTTGGCGTCGTCAGGGGTACGGTGACACCGCTCGGGTTGCTCACATGCACCACCCCATGCTGGATGTACCCGGTCACCGCCGACGCCGAACCCGGAGTGGAGTTCCACGACGCATTCCAGGCGGCCGTCTCGTTCAGCAGCTTCGCCTCCTGGTTGAACGAGGTGTTGCTCACCAGCGGCGCGTTGCTCGCCAGCTCGCTCCTGTACTGCGACAGCACGCTGTTGAGCACCGGGTACAGGATGCGATCGTCCGTCAGGTTGGACTGGTGCGTGTAGTACGGCCGGGGATCGTTGCTCAGGGTCGTCCCCATCACGAACGACGTCTGCAGCGGCACGATGTACGAGGTGAACCCTCCGGGCGAGCTCAGCGGCGTGATGCACGTCGTGGTCTGCGGGTTCGCCGTGCAGTTGCCGCTGCCGCCGTTGGCTTGCGAGGTGTAGAGCCAGTTGTACTCCGACACCTCCTCAGCCTGCGTGGTGGCGTTGTAGAAGATGTTGATCGGATGCCGCGGCACCGTGAGCGCGCTGCCGACCTGGCGCTGGTTCGGGTCCCGCGAGGCGTCCGACCCGATCGCCGTCAAACCCTCAGCCGTGACGCCGGCCACGAAGTTGGGGTTGTCGGTCGGCTGCTGCGGCAGGTAGAACAGCCCCGAGTACTCGCCCGAGACCAGCTCGGTGGGATCGAACGGCAGCCCGTTCTGCTGCGCGAAGGTGATGTTCTGACCGACCTCACTGGTGGTCGTGCTCTCGGGCGTCCACTGGATCGCGCC
>JAFALX010000361.1 GCA_019234035.1 Candidatus Dormiibacterota bacterium
CAGCGTGCTCTTCGCGCGCGAGCATCCGGAGCGGGCGCGCGCGCTCATCCTGTACGGGTCCTGGGCGCGCCGCGTCGCCGGCCCGGGATATCCATGGGGCCTGCAGCCGGCCGAGCTCGACGCCCTCCTCGACCAGATGGGCGCCGCCTGGGCCACGGGCGAGTGGTGGGCGGGACCGCCCGTCTCACTGGATGACGACCGGCATCGCCGTTGGTGGGCACGCTACCTGCGCATGTCGGCGAGCCCGTCCATGGCGCGGGACCTCCTCCGCATGAACGCCGGGATCGACAACCGCGACGTGCTGCCGGCCCTGCGCCTGCCGGTGCTCGTGCTGCACCGGGCAGCGGACACCTGGGTCGACATCGGGCACGCTCGTTTTCTCGCCGCGAACCTCCCCTGTGTGCGCTACGTCGAGCTGCCTGACACCGACCACCGGCTGTGGCTCGGCGACACGGCGAAGATCCTCGATGAGGTGCAGCGGTTCCTGCTCGGCCCGGCCCTGCGGTCGAGGCGCCGGGTGACGGCCGCACGCATCGTGCGATCGCGGGCGGCGGCGAGCTGATGTATGCATGGCCCCCGTGACACCATGGACCCATGAACCAGCGAAGACTGCGAAACCTCGACGTCTCTGCCATCGGCCTGGGGTGCATGGGGATGTCGGCGTTCTATGGCACCACCGACGAAGACGAGTCGATCAGGACGATCCAGCGAGCGCGCGAGCTCGGTGTCACGTTCCTCGACACCGCGCAGCTCTACGGACCGCTCACCAACGAGATGCTGGTCGGACGCGCGATCCAGGGCCATCGCGAAGACTATGTGATCGCTACCAAGTTCAACCGGCGCATGGACCACGCCGTGCCGGGCGACATGTCGACGGTGGGTCCGCAGGACGGATCTCCGGAGCACGTGCGCTCATCAATCGAAGGGTCGTTGCAGCGGTTGGGGACGGACTACGTCGATCTCTACTACCAGCATCGCGTGGATCCGAACGTCCCCATCGAGGAGACGGTTGGAGCAATGGCGGAGCTTGTCAGCAAGGGCACGGTGCGCCACATCGGGCTGAGCGAGGCCGCGGCGGAGACCATTCGGCGCGCGAACGCGGTGCATCCGATCGCGGCGGTCCAGACGGAGTACTCGTTGTGGACACGCGACCCAGAGGACTCGGTGCTCCCGACGTGTCGAGCGCTCGGCATCGGTTTCGTCGCGTACTCGCCCTTGGGACGCGGCTTCCTGGCCGGGCGGTTCAGCAGTGCGGATGAGATCGAAGCCGGCGATTTTCGGAGCTCGAATCCGCGCTTCCAGGGTGAGAACTTCACCGCCAACCTCCGGCTCGCGGAGGTGGTCAAGGAGATCGCCGCAGAGAAGGGAGTCACGCCCGCACAGCTGGCCATCGCCTGGGTGCTGGCGCAGGGCGAGGACATCGTGCCGATACCCGGCACAAAGCGCCGTTCGTACTTGGAGCAGAACGCCGGTGCGGCCGATGTCGAGCTGACCAGCGCCGATCTCGCGCGACTCGACCGCGAGCTTCCGGCAGTCATCGGCGAGCGCTACGACGCTGCAGGGATGGCGTCAGTCAACCGGTAGCTGAGCCCCGTGTAACAGTCGCTGCTCTCACTTCGACGCGTGGAACACAACCTCTCCGAGCGTTCGGTGCGGTGGACCCGCAAGCAAGCCCGGTGGGTAGTCCGCGAGGACGCGTTGGAACGCTCCGCTGGTTTCGAAAGCACGAGCATCGTCCTCGGTCTCCCAGAGACCTAACAGGTGGCCGTCTCCCGTCGCTCGGTCAATCACCACATAGACGCCGAGCCATCCGCTCGCAGCACGGAGGGACGGCTCGAGGCGCTGGTACAAGGGTCCGACGTCATCAATCCGGTCCCGGTTGACCTGGGCGACAGTGATCGACGCGTGCATGACTACTTACTCCTCCATTGCTGCACGTCAGCCCGCTCCGAGCGGGGCGTGCGATGAACGATCGCATGACCCGATCATGAATGTCGCCAGCTGATGGCACCGAAGGGAAGGATGGCACTCGCCGACGCGTCACCTGCCTGGTTGAAGCCGCCGCTGGGAACCGTTGCTAAAAGCGCCTCGATTAGGCTGACCACTGGCGCCTTCTTCAGGGCGTGCGCGATGCAAGCCAGAGAACGACTTGCCAACCCTGGCCGGCGAGCGGCGCTCACTGTCGCGTGAGTCAGCCGAGCTGGCCTCGCAAGGTCCGCGGCGTTCCAACAACGCCTGGTCATCTCGGCGCGGAGGCGCTTAACGTCGACGTTGACACTCATCGACCGCTGGCGTCGCGCTCACCCTGCTGGTCCACGTACGCGACGGTATCGACCTCCATGCGGTGCGCACCATCAATCCGTGCAATCCGTGCGCCGCAGAAATTGCGGGTGGCAAATCGTGCGTCGCAGGCATTGTCGGTATGGCGCAGCTGATGGCGAAATCCACGAAGCCGACACCCACCCCTCACCGAACGTCCGACCCTATCCGGTCAGGCTCCGCAGGTCACCGTGCCCGACACCCTCAGGCTGTGCGTCCCGGGTGTGCCGCTGGCTGATGTCTCAGTCACCGTGGCGTTGTAGGTGGCTCCGCCCGCAGTGAGCGTCACACTCCCCGACGCAACCGACTTGTACATCGTCGAGCCGATCGACACGTACATCGGGTTGCCGGCGTTCCCTCCGCTGATTTCGACGAGCATCGGATTCGATCCCACGTTCGCGATGCCCATGACCAAGGCGTAGGGCTGAGCCGCTGTACCACACGTCACGCGCAGCGAGGAGAGGTTGCCGGTGACGGTGCCGTTCGTCGCATCACCGGTGATGGCGACTGTGCCGCCGCCGGGCGTGAACGT
This sequence comes from Candidatus Dormiibacterota bacterium, assembly GCA_019234035.1. Lineage (GTDB taxonomy): Bacteria > Chloroflexota > Dormibacteria > Aeolococcales > Aeolococcaceae > JAFALX01. The sequence goes on from JAFALX010000361.1 coordinate 2,852, forward strand.
GCCACAGCTGACCGAGCCCGCGATCGACGAGATCGACTCGACGGTCCCCCTGTTCTGTGCGGCGGCCGTGGTCTCGGTGAGCGGCGAGGAGAACGCTGCCCCGTTCGCTTCGCCGAAGGACGTCACGCCGGTGCCGTGAAAGTCGCGTTCCGCGTACGTCGCCGCCGACCCGGACGCGAGGCGCACATCGATGGAGTTGGCGTGGATGGTCAGGAAGGCTCCAACCGCGGGGTCCGCTGTGCTTTCGAAGGCATCGATCTCACCGCC
>JAFALX010000377.1 GCA_019234035.1 Candidatus Dormiibacterota bacterium
GCCATCCCAGTCCTCGCGTATATCGGATGGCACCGTGAGGTCACACGGCGCGAGGTTGAAATGTTCCGGTCGGCAGCCGACGTGAGTCGCTCTTTGATCCGCCCCGGGTTTCATAGAGACTCGCGCAACTGAGTAGCCACACCCGCATCCGAGGTTATTCCCGCGCTGGTCATCGCAGCCCTTGCTTCCGGCGTGACCTTTGTACGTCGGAGCGCGAACATGACCGGTGGGGACGCTACCTAACCCTTCATAGGTGGACTCTGCACACCTCGCGCTGCATCGTCCGAAAGTCGTCGATAGGCGAGGTTGCTGCTCCTAGCCGATCAAGTCGGCGTGCTCGGCGACGAAGGTGCGCAGCGACGGTGCGATCGGGTCGGCCAGTGCGGCGCGGCCGGCGACCGCGTCCGCGGTCTTCAGTCCGTGTCCGGTGATGTACGCCACCACGGTTGCGTCCGGCTGCCAGCGTCCTGCGCGCGCCAGCTTCCGCAGCACCGCGACGGTCACGCCGCCCGCCGCCTCGGCGAACAGCCCCTCGGTTGCGGCGAGCAGCTCGATGCCCTCGACGATCTCGTCCTCGGTGACGGATTCCACGACGCCGCCAGTAGCGCGCGAGATGCGGAGAACGTCCGCGCCGTCCGAGGGGTTGCCGATCGCGATCGAGTGCGCGATCGTGCTCGGCCGCACGGGTGTCACCAAGTCGGACCCGCCGGCAAACGCGGTGGCAACCGGGCCGCATCCCGCCGCCTGCGCGCCGGTCAGCCGCGGTCGAGGTGACGCATCGACCAGACCGAGGTCGATCAGCTCGCGCACGGCCTTCTCGTGCTTCACGAACTGGCATCCCGACGCGACGGGAATCACGATCTCGTCGGGCAGGCGCCACCCCAATTGTTCCACCGTCTCGAACGTGAGCGTCTTGCTGCCCTCGCTGTAGAACGGCCGCAGATTGATGTTGCAGAAGGCCCAGTCGACGGTGTCGATCAGCTCCGTGCACAGGCGGTTGACGTCGTCGTAGCTGCCGTTGATGCGCACGAGCGTGGGGCGATACACCGACGTTGCGGTGATCTTCCCCGGCTCGATGCCGGCCGGGACGAGCACCACGGCACGCAACCCGGCGCTTGCCGCGTACGCCGCGACGGAGTTGGCCAGGTTGCCGGTGCTCGCGCACGCGACCGTGGCAAAGCCCTGCTCGCGCGCCCAGGTGAGCGCGACGCTCACGACGCGGTCTTTGAACGAGCCCGTGGGATTGAGCGTGTCGTTCTTGACATAGAGGTTGCGCAGGCCGAGCTCCTCGCCGAGGTTGCGCGCGTGGATCAGCGGGGTCCAGCCCTCACCAAGCGAGATCGGCTCGACGTCGTCGGACTCGATCGGCAGCAACGCGCGGTAGCGCCAGATCGACGCGGGCCCTGCCGCGATGCTCTCGCGCGAGACGCGCCGCGCCACCTCCGCATAGTCGTACTGCACCTCGAGCGGCCCGAAGCACTCCTCGCACATGTTCGTCGCCTGCAGCGGGGCGGCGTGGCCGCAGGCGCGGCACACCAGACCGATGACGCGCGGCGTCGCCGCGGTCTCCGCATCCGAGCGATCGAGCAGCCTGATGGATGACAACAAAAAAACCTCCCAGGTCCGAGACCGGGAGGCTTCACGACGCAGGCGCCAGGGCCCTTACGCCGGGAAACCTCCGCGACGCATCATCATGATCGAGCCGATAACGCGCGTGACGAACACGATCGGCATGCTAGCACGGGCCTTCCACACGCCGCCGCTGATGGCCGATGCGCCAGACTGCCGCCGAGCGATGAGCGCGCACCCTCCACAGTCCATCCGGACCCGCGACCCCAGCGGGCGCGCCGTCATCGCGGCCATCATGGCCGTCACCTCCGCGCTGCTGCTCGCCGCGTGCGGGGGCGCCGCAACTTCGACATCGAGCCCGGCGAGCACGGTGCGGCCGCCGTCCGACCTCGGCCGTCAGGGCACGATCAACGTGGGGCTGGACATGAGCGACGCGGCGATGATTCGGCTCGACCCCAACACGCTCCAACCCTTCGGCATCGCCGACGACCTCGAGCGCCGCCTCGGCCAGCAGTCGGGGCTCACCACCCACACCATCAACTACGCCTCGACATCGCTCATCCTCGCCGGGCTGGCACGCCAGGAGTGGGACGTCGCCTTCCTGCCGGTCGCCGAGGCGAAGGCCGGCGGCGGGCAGGTGACCTCACCCATCGTCGAGGTCGAGCAGACCTACCTCGTGCTCGGCAGCTCGGCGATCCACAGCGCAGCCGACGTCGACGCCCCGGGTCACCACGTCGCTGTCGAGACCAACTCACCCGCAGACCTCAGCCTCACCGGGACGCTGAAGGGTGCGACCCTGGTCAAGGCCGGCACCGACACCGACACGCTCAATCTGCTCAAGACCGGTGGCGCCGATGCCATGGCGGGAAGCCGCGCAGCCCTGACGATCCTCGCCGGCGGGCTTCCCGGCTCGCGGGTGCTGACAGGCAGCTTCGCGACTGTCCCCTACGCCATCGCCACGCCGCCGTCGCGGCCCGACGCGCTGACGTACCTCAACAATTTCGCCGCCGGCGCCGTGGACACGGTGAAGGCGTCGATCTCGCGCGACGCCCTGCAGGGCGCGACCGCCGGCTGAGCTCTCAGACGCGCCGGATCAGGTCGCGCTCGATGCGCTCGCGCGTCGCGGCGACGGCCGGCTGCAGCGGATGCGCGTGCAGCGCCTGTTCCATCTGGCGCAGCAGCGAGTAGACGGATTTGACCGCCTTGACGACGTCCCCCAAATCCGCCCCGGGCGGCGCCTCCAGCGAGGCGAGGTCGTCGCCGAGGGCCCAGCGATACAGCGGGGTGATGTAGTCGAGCGAGAGCGGCCCGAGCGTCTGCACGCCATGGCCCGCCTCCAGGTCGGCGAGGTGGTGCCAGTCGGTCCGAAGCCGCCGGTGGCAGCGCTCGACGCGGTTCGTGGGGAAGTGGCGGCGCGAGGCGGGCGGGTGGTCCCGGCCGCGGTCCTCTGCCACCAGCATCACCAGGGTCGCCGCCAGCTCCTCGGGTTCGAGGCCGTCGAGGGTGCCGCCGCAGACGGCCTGGGCGACGAGCAGCGAGCTTTCGCCGAAGAGCGACTCGGCGAGCGTGCCCATCGCCGTGGCCCGGTCCCCCTCCAGAAAGCCGGCGTCGCGGAGCACATCGCGCAGCGCGCGGAATTCGCGAACGTACCGCCGGCTCTCGTCCTCGAGCTCGGCCTCCCCACCGCGGAGCGTGGCCTCGACCTCCTCCCGCTCGTGGCGGTGCGCGCGATGCTCAGCGAGGAACGGGCAGTGCAGGCACGGCGAGCGGTTCAGCCGCTGCTGCAGCTGGTTGGCGCGTCGCTTCAGCGCCTCGTATCGCTGGCCGGGATCGGCCTGGCGCCCGCCGCGTCGTCCCCGCCCGCTGCGCCAGTGCTCGCGTCGCTGCCGGCGCAGATCGCTCTGCACCTGGCTCAGCTCGTGGCCGGCGTGGAGGTACTGCGTGAGCGTGCGCTCGGTGCACGGCACGCGCGGGTGGCGGAAGACTCTCTTCTTGAGGTCGGCCAGCTGGTCCTGCAGGTTGTCTCGCCGGACCGTCCAGTGCTCGAGCTGGCGCAGCGTCTGGTACTGACCCAGCGATTTCTGCAGCAGCGCCTCGGCCTCGGCTGCGCTGCGCGTGCGCAGCAGGCTGAGCACCATCGCGTACGTCGGTGCGAACTTCGACTCGACCTTGAACTCGCCGGACAGCGCGGCGTCGTAGATGTCGCGGACGTCGACATCGGACTCCTTGAGGAGGACGCCGTGTCCCAGCGTGTCGATGCCGCGCCGGCCGGCCCGTCCCATCAGCTGCGTGAGCTCACCGCTGGTGAGCGGCGCGAAGCTCGTGCCGTCGAACTTGCTGAAGGTCGAGATGACGCAGGAGCGCGCCGGCATGTTGAGGCCGAGCGACAGCGTCTCGGTGGCGAAGACGACCTTGATCAGACCAGCCTGGAACAGCCGCTCCACGGTCTCCTTCGCGTACGGCAGCATGCCGGCGTGGTGCATGGCAAGGCCGCGGCGCAGCAGGTGTGCCATGAGCGCGTCACCGACGACGCGCCGTTCATCGTCGTCGCTCAGGGCATCGAGCCGCTCGGTGAGTGCGGCGTCGATCGCGCGCTTCTCCGCGGCGTCGGTGAGGTCGAGGCTGTGCAGATCACAGCGCGCCAGCGCCTCGCGACATCCGCGCCGCGAGAAGATGAAGTAGATGGCCGGCAGCATCCGCCGCCGGGTCAGCTCGTCGATGACGTGGAGGAGGTCGTTGTCGGGTGCGCGGCGCGCATACCGCCAGCGCGGATCGTCGAGCGTCTGCGCCTGTGCCAGCTCCAGCGTGCGGCGATCCGCGTTGCCCCGAGGGTCGAAGAGGGGGTGCAACACATTGTCGAGGGCGAGCCACATCTCCAGCGCCACCGGCCGCTCGGTGCGCATCACCGTCTCGATCGTGCCGCGCAGCCCGGTCATCCAGGCGGCGATCTCGTCGACGTTGCTGATGGTGGCGCTCAGCCCCGTGATGCGAATGTGGCGCGGCGCCTCGATGATCACCTCTTCCCAAACCGTGCCGCGCGGGTAGTCGTCGATGTAGTGGATCTCGTCCAGCACGACGTCACCGACGCGGTCCAATCGGGCGGGTTCGTCGTAGATGACGTTGCGCAGGATCTCGGTGGTCATCACCACCACCGGAGCGCTCTCGTTGATCGTGTGCTCGCCGGTGACCAGGCCCACCTGGCCGGCGCCGTAGCGCTCGCTGAGGTCGCGGAACTTCTGGTTGCTCAGCGCCTTCAGCGGCGTCGTGTAGACGACATCCGCGGGTCTGCCGTGCGGGATGCGCAACGAGTCCGTGGCGCACAGCCTCCGCCAGATCGCGTACTCCGCGACGACCGTCTTGCCGCTCGACGTCGGGGCGCTGACCAGCACGCCGTGTGACCGCTCCAGCTTGGCGATCGCCTCGCGCTGAAACTCGTCGAGCTTGAACGGGAGGGTCGCCTCATACGTGTCGATGAGCTCATCGATCGCTGTACGCGAAGGGGAATTCATTTCCCCGCAGCGGACACCATTGGAAGGGGGTTCCGCAGGGGGAACCCTTTCCCCCTGCGCCTAGACATGCACGAGCTCGAAGCGCGACCCGGTGACCAGCGCGTCGGCGTTGCCGTCAACGAACCGCAGGATCTTCTGGCACATCTCGTCGGCATGGCGGGCGTCCGAGCTGACACAGACGACGCCGATCACCGCGGACTGCCAGAGGTCCTGGTCGCCGACCTCGGCGACCGACGCGTTGAACGTCTGCCGCAGCTTCGCGGTCAGCGAGCGGACGACGTGGCGCTTCTCTTTGAGCGAGCCGCTGTCGGGGACCTGCAGTGTGATCGTGAGCGTGCCCAGCACCATCGCAAACCACGCTAGCAGGCTCCGGGTTGTGGCATCCTCATCGAGACATGGCTATCCAGGCGGCGCCGGAAGTGGCGCCGGATCTGGCGCCGGACGCCCCCGACCTGCGCCGCACCACACTCGTCGATCACTTCCGGAGACAGATTCGAGAGCGGGGGACCGCCCCAGCGCTGTGCTTCCACGCCGGTGACCAGTACACCGCCATCTCCTGGGCCGACTTCGGCCGCGCAGCGCGGTGTTCTCCACGACCGCGACGCGTGACTCCGAGTGCCCGAGAACGTAGCCACCCTGGTCGGCGGCAAGGGTCAGGTAGACCGGGACCGGCCGGCAGCGAAGGCTGAGGATGCCGATGTCCGCGATGTGCCACTCGG
>JAFALX010000147.1 GCA_019234035.1 Candidatus Dormiibacterota bacterium
ATGCCCTGGTGCGCCACGTGGTACACGCAGGTGCCCAGCACCAGCCCGAGCGGCGCGTGTCCCGATTGCAGCAGCGTCCAGAAGTCCTGGCCGCTCAGGTCGGACGTGAACGGCTTGCCCTCGGCCGTCTTCCAGTTGCCGCCGTCCTCAGCGCTCACAGCGGTGCCGATGGCGATGAACTCGGCGGTGCCACGGCCCCACTCGTAGAAGCCGACATCGAGCCGCACGCCAACGATGCCGTCGGCGCCGAGCACCTCGGCCTCCTCCTCCATGCGCGCCATGGCCAGCTCGCGCGCCGAGTACATCGCCTGCGTCAGTGTCGTCACCTCGCGGCTCGTATTCCATCCGCGTGCGGCGAACCCGATGTGATAGATGCTGCTGCCGAGCACGAGCCCGCGCGGGTGGAAGCCCGCTTCCTTGATGACGAGGAACTCGTTCACCGAGAGGTCGCTCGTGAACAGCGCGTCCTCGCCGCGGAGCTCGTTGAGCCGCTTCAGCGCGTCCTGGGGAAGCCCCTCCAGCTGCGCCGGCGGCGGCGGGGGCGGTGCGTCCTGCTGTGTCATCGCCTATCGGTTCCTCCTGCCCGGAATCGTCGTCGCCGGAAGTTGCGGTCAGGTGACCAGGGATCGCAGGGCCGCGCTGGCCGCTGCGCTGCTCTGCGACTGCCGGCTCAGCACCTCGACCAGCCGTCGCAGCCACTCGTCGAAGCCGAGCTGCTCGGTGCGCAGCCGGATGCCGCGCACCGCGTGTGCGTGCTGCGCGGTGATCGCGCCGTGCTTGAGCTCGGCCTCGAGCACGTCGTCACCGGCGTTGACGGTGATTCGCTTGACGGGATGGTCCTTCTTGAACATGCCGCCCTCGCGCTCGAGCTGCACCGCGCCGCCCATCGAGTCGGAGAGCTTGGTGGCGAGCACCTGGAAGAACACCGTGACGTCGGCGGCGTCCGCATGCAGCGTCGCCACGACGGCGTCGAGGTCGGCGTCGGGAGGAGTCGCGTCGCTCACCGCAGTGATCGTACGGCGGCGCTCAGACGCGCCGTACTTCGCGGAGGAGCTCGCGGAAGAAGGGACGGCCCCAGAGCCCGATGCTGAGCACTGCGCCGAACAGCACGACCGCGTCCACGCTCTCGCGGCCCTGTCTGGCCCAGTACACGTCCTCGAGGTTGAGCCACAGCGCGAACTCGTCGAGGGTGATCGCCGAGCTGGCGCCGTAGGCAACCGAGGTCGCGCGAGACGCGGCCCTGCTGCAGCCGGGCATGCCGGTGCCGAGCTGAACGAGCCACAGGTACCCCGTGCCCAGCAGGCCGACGATGCCGAACACCAGGTGGTGCAGATGCCTGCCCCCGACCGAGAGATTGTGGAACGGGCCGACGCCGGCGCGGATGGCGTGGGTGACGATGCGGACGATCGCGAACGCGGCGAAGAACCCGACGGAGGCCATGAACTGCCGCTCGCGGCGCGGGTTCGAGAGCTGCTCGCGGTAGATCTGGGCGACGCGGCCTGGGCGCGGTACATGAGGCATGGCGGGACATTCTCGTGCACCGAGCCACGCGCACCGGCCCCGGGAAGCGCGCACAATCGCGCAGGTGACTCCAGCCCAGCCGGCCTGGATCGAGACGCATGACGTCGACGACGACGCGCCCCGCCCCGCGCCGGCAACCCCGAATGGTCGGATCCACATCGTGACCGACACGCCGATCGAGATCGACGATCGGCCCGCGGCACGTGCCTGGGCCGCGGTCAGCCGGTGCCCCTGGCTGCCCCCCGCGCTGATCCTCGGCCTCGTCGCGACATACCTGCTGCTGCGGAGCCGCTGACCTTTCGCCCTCGAGCGGCGGGGTCGCGTGGGCGCGGCTCGACCAGCGGCGGGCTGTCCGTGCCGCCGAAGATGTCGAGCATCAGCGACTCGAATGCCAGGCGCGGCTGCGCATAGGTCGCCACAGCCTCCGACGCGACGGCGAGACGCTGCAGGATCTCGACGATCCGCGACGCCGGGAGGTGCTGCGCCCAGCGCTCCAGGGCAGGCCGGTACGTCCGCCAGACCGCGAGCTCCGGAGCCCCGGAGGCATAGCAGGCGGCGTCGCGCACGAACGAGGCCCACGCGGCGAGCGTGATCAGGGCCCGCTCGCGGCCCTCGGCTCCCGGCCCCGGGGTCACCGCGTCCGCAGCGCTGATCGCCGCCGCGGCGCCGCCGCCGCCGGCGGCGAGAAACGTGTCCACGGCGTCGAGATCGGCGTCGAGCGCGCCCTCCTCGGTCGCGAGCCGCAGGGCGCGGCCGGGACGCCCTGCCGCCAGCAGCGCGGACATCGTGGCGCCGTCCTCGGGCACACCGTGCCCGGCCACCAGCCACGCGCTGATGGCATCCGCCGAGACCGGCGCCAGCGCATACGCGGCGCAGCGCGAGACGACCGTCTGCGGCAGCTTCTCCGGATGCGCGGCGGCAAGGATCAGATGCGTTCGCGGCGGCGGCTCCTCGATGCTCTTGAGGATGTTGTTGGCCGCATCGATGCCGAGGCGGTCGGCGCGGCCGATCACGGCGACGCGGACGCCGCCAGCATACGGCCGGAGCAGGAGGAAGTCCTGCAGCGTCGGACCGTCCTCGCCGCCCGGCCGCACGCGTTTGATGCTGATGTTCTCGGCGTCGGAGTCCTCGATCCAGAAGTCGGGATGAGCGGTGACACCACCCGGCCAGGCGTCCGCCCCGAGCAGCGCGGTGGCGAGCGCGACCGCAGTGGTGGTCTTGCCGACGCCGTCGGGACCGGTGAAGAGGATGGCGTGACTGAGCATTCCATCGCGACCGGCCTCCGCGAGCCGGGCGACCAGCGCACCGTGCCCGACCACGGGCGTTGCGAGCGTCGGCATCACCCCCGATTGTGGCGGCGGCGTGCCGGGACGCCCGCGGGCGGCGCGGATAATGCGTTGCGGTGACCCAAGCTAACCGGGCCTCCGGGGTCGCGCCGCAGCCTCCGCCACCGCCGCCACCTTCGCTGACGGGGCGCCGCACGCTGGGTCAGGACCTGGCGCGGTTCTTCATCTACGCGGAGGGCGGCGTGCTGCTGCTCTTCGTCGCGCTGCCGTCGCTCGCGCACCCGGCGCCGCTCGACGTGCTCGCGTTCGTCGGCGCCGCGACGCTGATCTGGGGCGGCTTCCGCATGCGCGGCGATCCGCCGCGCTCGTCGGTTCCGGCAGTCCCTCCACAGCCCGGCGGGGCGCGCCGCCCGGTTCCTTGGGACTGGACCGACGTCGTCATGTTCATCCCCGGCGCCTTCATCGGGGCGTCGCTGCTGGTCAGCATCGCCATCCCGATCACGGATTCGCTCACCGGCGGCGCGAGCTCGTCGGCGCGCACCGCGGCCGAGTCGTTCGTGCAGCAGGCGTCCTTCTACGGCGGGGGGCTCTTCAACGTGTGGCTCCTCGCCGGCCTGCGCCGCGGTGGCACCCTGCAGGACCTCGGTTTCCGCCGCTTCGACTGGTGGTGGCTGCCGGTGGCGGTGGTCGTCGCGGCCCTCACGTGGGTGCTGTCGGGCTGGCTCCAGATCGCGGCGCAGCACCTGTTTCCCAGCGCCCAGAACACGCAGTGCACGTCGGTCAAGAACGACTACAGCCACTACGTCGTGCTGGCCATCTTCGTCGTGTCGGTCATGGCGCCCCTCGCGGAGGAGACGATCTTCCGCGGCTTCATCTACGGCTGGCTGGCGAAGGTGATGCCCGCCGGCCTCGCGGTCGTCATCAGCGGCGCCTTCTTCGGCGCGGTGCACGGCGTGCTCCTGTTGTTCATCCCGCTGTGGGCCGTCGGCATCGTGCTGGCGCTGGTGTATCGCGGCTCGAACAGCCTGTGGCCGGGGGTGACGGTGCACGCGCTGTTCAATCTGCCCGGGATCATCGCGATCCTGTCATCCACGAGTTGTTGACGATCACGTCTGGAACATCGGCGACGCTGTCGATGACGAGGTCGGGCTCGGGCCCGCGGGAGACCGTGCCCTTGCCGGTGCGCACCAGCACCGTGTGACAGCCGGCGGCTCGCCCGCCGGCGACGTCCGAGGCGCGGTCGTCGCCGACCACCAGCGTGTGCGCTGCATCGACACCCGCGGACTCCGTGGCCAATCGGAAGAAGTCGGGCGAGGGCTTGCCGAGCAGGAGGGCGTCGACCTCGGCCGCGTACTCGAGCAGGCGCACCCAGCCGCCGGTGTCGAGGTGCACGCCGGAGTCGCGCTGCACCCAGCGGCCGAGCTGCATCGCCACCAGCTGCGCGCCCTCGCGGATCGCGCGAAACGCCGCGTCGAGCTCCGCGTAGCCGGCGCCGTAGCTGGGGTCCGCGACGATCACGTGCGTCACGCGCTCGCCCCCAGTCGCAATGCGCCCCGCCAGCACGCTGCGCACGTCGTGTGACGCGATGACGAGCGCTGTGCCGTCCTCTTCGTCGAGCAGCGCGCGCGCCAGTACGACCGGCGTGAGCACCTCGTCGAGCTCTGCCTCGACGCCCATGCCGGCGAGCCGGCGCACCAGCGTCACCGGTGTCACCGAGTCGGTGTTGGTGGTGAAGCGCACCGCGACGCCGAGATCACGCACACGGCGTACCGCGCCGGCGGCTCCGTCGATCACCCGGGTGCCGGCGTAGACCGTGCCATCCAGGTCGATCAGCGCGAGGCGGATCGGGACCGCGGCTTCCATGGACGCGGAAAGCATGTGACATCGCCGGTGATCCACACTGCGCGGGATGGCGCGATACGAGAGCTGGGTCCCACCGCCCCCGGTGGAGGCCGTCAGCGAGGAAGAGGAGCTGTTCTCCGATCTCCTCGACCGCGGCATCCGCACGCCGGAGACGATGCGCTCCTTCTTCGACACCGACCGGCCGCCCATTGCCGACGAGGAGCAGCCGTTTCGCACGCTGCGCCAGCTCGAGATCACGGCGCGCGCCGACTTCCTCTCGGGGATCCTACTGCTCGGCAGCTCGGTGCTCTCGTGGGGATCGGAGCGGCACGTGCTCGGTGTGCTCGAGTCGTTCGCGCACATGGCCT
>JAFALX010000217.1 GCA_019234035.1 Candidatus Dormiibacterota bacterium
CCTCCGCGAGCCGCGCAACGCGAGCCGGCGAGCGGCGTCGAAATGTGACTCAGCCGGCGGTTGTCGCGGGGGCGACCGTGTCTGGATCCGGCGGCAGCACGAAGCCGACCTCCAGCGCATCGGCGAGCGCGCGCAGCCGCGCGTAGAAGCCGCTCGTGTGCGGGGAGCGGGGGAGGCGCAGACCGCTGAAGTCGAAGTGGTGCACCCACTCGTGCAGCACGGTGTTGAGGAACACCTTGGGGCTGATCACCTGCTGGCGGACCGCGGTGCGGTGGTAGATGCGGATGCGAGCGCCGGTGACCCGTCCCTCGCGGGTGGTGCACTGGTAGTAGCCGTACGTCTTGCTCTGCAGGCGGCGCCCATCGTGCTCGTGGACCTGCGGCCGGTCCGCGACGGTGATCTGGCAGGGCTCGAGTCCGGCGAGGTCGTCGAGCTCGTTGACGAGCATCTGCGCCAGCCGCTTGCGCTCGGCCGGATCGTCGCCTGATCCGGCGATGCGCATCGCAAGCCCGCGGGCGACCGGGCTCGGGAGCACCGGCAGACCGGCGGCGGCCTGGCTGCGGAGATACGCAGAGTCTGGGGGGGTGCGCCGGCCGAACATTTGCTCCCCCGAAGTATACGGCGGCGCTATTCCACGAGAAGGACGACGCGACCGTGGCTGTGTCGGCTCGCCACGCGTTCGAGCGCGGCGCGCGCGTCGTCGAGCGGGTGCGTCGAGTCCGTGATGGCGCGAAGTTGCCCGCGAGCGGCCAGGTCGAGCACCGCGCGGAGCCGCGGGCCGTTGGTGTTGGCGCTGTAGGGGATGGCCTTCACGCCGTCCGGAATCGAGGTGGGCTCGCCGGCGATGAGGAGCGCGCGGCCGCCCTGCCGCACGGTGGTCACCGCGGCGGCGCCCGTGTCCCCGCCGGCGGCGTCGAGAAGGACGTCGACTCCGGCGGGCACGAGCTCGCGGACCTGCGCGGGCCACTCGGGGTCGTGGTAGTCGAAGCTGGCCGCCGCACCCAGGTCCTTCAGCAGCTCGTGGTTCTCGGCGCTCGCCACGCCGATGACGCGCGCGCCGCGGATGCGCCCGAGCTGCACGGCGACCGAACCCACGCCGCCGGCGGCCGCGGTGACGAGCAGCCATTCGTGATCCTGCAGCCCCGCGCGGTCGTCCAGACCCTCGAGCGCCGTGCCGCCGTTGACGACGAGCCCGGCGGCGTCGACCGCCGGAACCTGCGGCGGCTTCATCACCGTGCGGCTGGCGGGCGCCGACACGAACTGCGCCAGCCCGCCGGGGTGCGTCAGGCTGGCCACGACGTTGTCGCCCCGTTGCAGGTCGCCGCTGCCGATGATGACGACGCCGACCACCTCGTACCCGGGGATGACCGGGAATTGCTGCTCCCCGGACAGCCCACGCATCTGCTTGACGTCCCAGTAGCCGACGGCGGCGGCGCGGATGCGGATGATGACGTGCTTCTCGCTGGGTTCCGGCGCCGGCAGGGTGCCGAGCTGGATGACGTCCGGCTCGCCGAACTGCTCGTAGTACGCGGCTCGCATCGCTCTCCTGAACGCGAACGGTGGTGCTGCCGCACACCATGGCAGGCACGCGCCCGTCCGTGCCCTCTCCTCGGGTGGTGACGCGCCCGCACAATGCTGGCGATGGAGGCGCAGGAGCACCGAGCCGCACGATCGGTGCTGATCGTGGGGGCCGGGATGATCGGCACGTCGGTCGCCATGGCGCTCGCGGAGCGCGGGCATCGCATCCTGCTCGACGACAAGGATCCGGTCAACCTGAGCGCCGCCGTGCGCGTCAGCGGAGGTGCGGCGTATGCGGCAGAGGCCGTGGACCTTGCGGTCGTTGCCGTGCCGCCGAGCCGCACCGGCCCGGTCCTGCTCGACCTGCTGCGCAGTGGAGCCGCCGCTGCGGTGACGGACTGCGCGAGCGTCAAGGCGGAGCCGCTGCGCGTCGTGACCGCAGGCGTCTGTGCGTGGACGGACGACGAGCGACCCGTCGCAGCTCGGACGGTTGCGTACGTCGGCGGTCACCCGCTGGCCGGACGGGAGCGGCGCGGTCCGCGTGCCGCGCGCGTCGACCTGTTCGCCGGCCGGCCCTGGGTGCTCACGCCGCACGAGGGCTCGAGCAGCGACGCAGTGAGCGCAGCCGAGTGGGCGGTGCGCGAATGCCGCGCCACGCCGGTGTTCATGACACCTGCGGAGCACGACCGCGCGGTGGCAGTGACGAGTCATCTTCCGCAGATGCTGGCGTCGGCGCTCGCGGGCCAGCTCGAGCACGAGGACGATCACGTGCTCGCGCTCGCCGGCCAGGGGCTGCGCGACATGACACGCATCGCGGGGTCGGATCCCGAGTTGTGGTCCGACATCGTCACAGGCAACGCGGATGCGGTCGCGGAGGTGCTCGATCGCGTTGCGTCGCGGCTGCTCTTCGTTGCCGGGGGATTGCGTGATGCACCACCGGAGGTGGCGGCCGAGGTGGTGCGCGCGCTCGTCGAATCGGGACGATCCGGACGGCAGCGCATGCCGGGCAAGCACGGCGAATCGCCTCGCGTGTACCGCGCGGTGCCGGTGGTGGTGCCGGACGAACGCGGCCAGCTCGCACGCCTGCTCGGGGACGCGGCTGAGGCGAACGTGAACATCGAGGACATCCGCGTCGATCACGCGCCGGGTCTCCCGGTGGGGCTCATCGAGCTCTATGTCGCACCGGACGCCGAGGAGACATTGAGCCGCGCGCTTGCGCTCCGCGGCTGGACTCTCACGTCGCTCGAGACGGATGAGACCTAGACTGGCTCGTGCGCCGAGCTGGCGGAATGGCAGACGCGGCGGTCTTAAAAACCGCTGGGGCGTAAGCCCCGTCTGGGTTCGACCCCCAGGCTCGGCAGACCGAATTCACTTATCGCACTGGCGAAATCGGAGTTCGGATCGCTTGGGCACTCGACTTGCCGTCATGAGCCCGCAGCGGCCACGCAGAGTGGTCGGCAATTAATTTGAGTTGATGCGCCATCGGTAACTCAAATCCTCCGCCGTCACCGCACTGGGTACCCGGTCACGTTATCCGTTGGAACGCCCCTGGCCATCCTCCGGTGCTCGTCTGCGAGAACCCGATGGTTCTGGAACATATGAAGACTCAGATGGGCGATGCGCCCGCGATGGTTTGCGTGGGCGGACGTCCCAACACGGCGGCCGCGACGCTGCTCGGGTATCGGCGGGGTGCAGGCGTGGCGTTGCGATATCACGGAGACTTCGACTACCCCGGACTCGCCATTGCGAACGAGGTGGTCGCACGCTTGGGCGCGGTGCCGTGGAAGTTCGACACGGCGTCGTACTTGCGCGCCGTCGAGAGGCACCCCGGCGTTCCCGCTCGCAGGACGCTGCGTCGAGGCGAGCTGGGATCCACACCTCGCCACCGCTCTGATGGAACACGAGCGCGCGATCCACGAAGAAGCGCTCATCGATGACCTGCTCGTTGAGAGCACGAAGATCAGCTCGGCGTGCGGGGAACTTGAGCGTGGCGAGCTGCCATCGGTGTGAACTCCTTCTTCGTGCCTGATTGAGTGGAAGTGCTCGCACGACCCCGCCGATGCGGGCGCCGGTGAGCCACCGTGAGACGTCGTGAAGCGACGGTGGCCGCGTGCGGATCGCGGCGGCGCCGAGGTCGAGCCGGCCGCGGCAGGGCGGTGCTGTCTCACGCCGTCGCGGCGTGTCACATCCTCCGGGCGTGTCTCGTCCTGGGTGGAATCCTTCATCGCCGACAGCGCCCGGACAATGCTCATCGGCGCCTTTGCTCGTCGTTAAGGCGGGCGCATACTGTGCGCATGCCCGAGACCCCGCGCCACGCTCAGGCCGAAGCCAGTTACGGGTTGCCACAGATCTTCAGCGCTCTCCGTGCGGACCTGATCGCATCGCAGGACGTCCTTCTTGGCGCGGACAGGAAGCCGATGCTTCAGGTCACCGAGGCGCAGATCGAGCTTGCCTTCACCCTCGAGCACTCGCTGACGGGTGGTGGCGGGATCAATCTGAAGTTCTTCGGCGTCGGATTTGAGGGTAAGGGTGAGAAGGGCCGAACTGAAGGCACGACTCACAGGCTCACGCTGAGCCTGGGTCCCGTCGAAGGGGCGGAGACCGGCGTTGTGGGTCCGCTGCCACCCGCGGAGTAGAGGTGAGCATCCTCGATAGCCAGGACTGGAGCGGCGAGAACGAGCGCATCCATCTGAACGCCGATCAGCTCGAGCAATTGGCTTCCGCATACCACGAATGGGCCGCAGCGCATCCGCGCTCGAACCGGCCGTACATGGCAATCGTCGGCGGTACAGAGCTCACGCCCTTGGAGATGGCTGACGCGCTACGGGATCGCGATTCTCCCTGGCACGACGCTGTTGTCGGCATCTTCGAGGTTGGCATCAGCGGGTTCGCGAAGGGACCTGACGAGGCGCTGCGGCAGCGCATCGAGCTCCTGCGCAGAGAGACGGAGGAGTTTCGGTCCGACCAGACCCGCAGCCCCGCGCTTGGCTGATCTCCTCTTCGTCGCCCCCGGCGGGTCCGGCGCTGCCGCGTTCCTGGTCACCGCGAGCTCCACGCTCCAGAGTCGCACGCCGTCAGCGAGTCATGCCATCACTGCGCTGCATCTCAACGCCGCCACCCGGGCAGCCGTCGATGCAGCGATCCGCAGCAATGAGAGCCTGCTGTATTTCGGGCATGCTGAACGCGACGAGTTGGGTGATGCTCCGGACATCGTGGTCGATTTGACCAACGTCGGCGGCGTCTCGGGCGTGATCGTCGCCATGGGATGCCACTCCGCAGCAGGCCTCGGGGCAACATTTCATGGGAGCACGCAGCGCGCCTACCTTGGCTTCGACGACCTCATCCGGATCCCGGTGTTCGCGCCGAACCGAGCCATAGAAGCGTTCGAGGACGGGCTCACGCCGCTGGTGGCGCAGGCGGCGTCCGTGGCCGATGCACGTGATGCCCTCGATGCGGAGTTGATTGCTGCTGCGGGCGATTACCTGCGCTTGCGGCGCCGGTATGGGATCACGGACAGCGAAGCACTCGATGCGAGGGATATGTTGCGGAGCGACACGCTGGCGCTTGTGGCCTCCGGAGCCACAGCCAGGTCGCTCTGACGAGGCACCCGGCGGTACCGCGCCGCTGGCACCATCCTGCGGCTTGACCTGGCCCGCTCGCACCGACGCCTGAGCCGCCGGCTGGCCTCTCCGCCAACTTCGGTCGCGACACTCGTCTGACATTTATCCACTCATGAGGGCGGTCCAACGAACACGACGATGACAACACGGAGTAGCTGGAGATCCACACCTTCGGAGTCTCCACCGAACCCAGGGCACTCCACAGCGACTTGACCGCCGGCAACGGGGCGAGCACGGCCCGGTTGCACACGGGGGTCACGCCGCGTCGCCTCTGGGGCTCGACTCCTCGAGGCGCGCGTCGATCCGCTGCCTGGTCAGCCAGTCCGCGAGTGGCGCGAAATGCGTATGCAACAGCAGCTGATGACCGCCTGCCGAGTCGCGCCGCTCGGCCGACGGCAGCAATGCGGCCCATTTCGCCGCGCTCTCGCGCGAGATCGTGCGGTCCTCGCTGGAGAAGAGCAGCAGCGCGGGCTCGCTGTACGCGCCGAGCGGATCCAGAGCATCCGCGGCGTCGCTGCTCCAGATCAACGACGTCGCCGTCGCCCAGTAGCTCTGCGGCGTGTGCCTCAGGTAGTCGGCGATCACGGCGTGGGGATATGC
>JAFALX010000230.1 GCA_019234035.1 Candidatus Dormiibacterota bacterium
TCTACCGGGTCACCGGGCGCTGGGTGCTGGCGCCCTCCGCGGTGACCCAGCTCGTGCCGACGACCGGCCACGAGCTCACCCTCATCACATGCGACCCGTGGTGGCAGGACTACAACCGCATCGTGTGGAGAGCCGACCTGGTGAGCCCGCCTGCGACGAGTGGCGGCGGCTCCGCGCCGGCCGGCGGAGCGCCGACCAACCCCGCGTTCTGACGAGCCGTACGCGGCTACTGGCTGAAGCCCTCGAGCGGGCCCGGCAACACCTCCTCTGCGGTCGCTTCCAAACGCTTCGCGTGCGTGCGCACGAACAGGATGCCGGCCACCGCGGCAACGACGCCGGCTGCGAGGAAGCCGATCTGCAGCGGCTTGCCGACGCGGTTGATCTCGTTGCCGAGGAAGTACGCTGCGACGCCCCACAGCGTTGCCCAGCAGATGGCGCCAAGGGCGTTGGCGATCACGAAATGCACCCAGTGCATGCGGTTGGTTCCCGCCAGGAACGCTGCATAGGTTCGCAGGACCGCGACGAACCGTCCGAAGAACACGACCTTGCCACCGTGTCTCAGAAAGAGGTAGCGGCCGACCTTCAGCTTGGGCTCGTCGAGGCGGATGTACTTGCCGTAGCGGCGCAAGAGCGGGTACCCGCCGAACCAACCGACGGCAAACCCGATGTTGTCGCCGATGATGGCGCCGCAGACCGCGACGACGATCACCCCCGCGATGTTCAGGGTGTGCGACGTCCCGGCGAGCACCGACGCCGTGATGAGGATCGTCTCGCCCGGAAAGGGCACGCCGAGGCTCTCGATCATGATGAACACGAACACGGCGACATAGCCGAGCGTGCTCAGCGTGTGCGCAAGGCCCGAGTCGATCACGCCGTGGTGTGCCCCGAGCGGGTGTGCGTCACACCGGTGGTACGGCGTGATGTCGCGCAGGTTGATCGCGGCGTCGCGTCGCGTACACGCGGAAGCGTCGCACCAGCTCCTCGCGCAGGTCGTTCGGCGCGACCACCGCGTCGACGATCAGCTCGGACGCGAGGCGGAGGATGTCGATGTCCTCGCGGTACTCCTCCTGCAGACGCGCAACGAATGCGGCACGCTCGTCCTCGGGAAGCTCCTGAATGCGGTTGTAGTACACGGCGTTGATCGCCGCCTCCGGTCCCATCACCGCGATCTGCGCCGACGGCAGGGCGAGCGTCGCATCCGGTTCGAACGCGGGGCCGTTCATGGCGTAGAGGCCCGCGCCATACGCCTTGCGCAGCACCACGCTGATCTTCGGCACCGATGCCTGCGCGAGCGCCGCGATCATCTTGGCACCGTGGCGGATGATGCCCTGGCGTTCAACCGCGGTGCCGATCATGAACCCGGGCACATCGGCGAGGAACAGCAGCGGGATGTTGAACGCATCGCAGCACGTGATGAACCGCGCGGCCTTGTCCGCCGAGTCGACGAACAGCACGCCGCCCTTGAAGCGCGGCTGGGATGCGAGCACGCCGACCGCGCGTCCGTCGATGCGCGCCAGCCCGGTCACGATCTCGCGTGCGTACAGCCGCTTGATCTCGAAGAACGAGCCCTCGTCCACCAGCCCGCGCACGATTGCCAGCACGTCGTAGCCGCGCGACGCCTCTGGCGGGATCACATCGTCGATGTCGGCCGAGTCCGCGGCGACGGGAACAGCATCGACCAGCGCCGGCGACGCGCGCCATGACTGCGGCATGTAGGACAGGTACGCGCGCGCCGCTTCGATGCCCTGCTCCTCGGCCTGCACGAGCACGTCGCCGCAGCCGCTGACGGTGCAGTGCATGCGAGCGCCACCCATCTCCTCGAGCGTCACCCTCTCGCCCACCACGACTTCGGCCATTCGCGGTGAGCCGAGGTACATCGACGCATGTCCCTCCACCATGATCACGATGTCGCAGAACGCGGGAATGTACGCGCCGCCCGCGGCGCTGGGCCCCAGCAGCACACACACCTGCGGCACCTGGCCGGACAGGCGCACCTGCATGTCGAAGATGCGACCCGCGTGCCGTCGTCCCGGGAACATCGCCACCTGGTCGGTGATGCGGGCACCGGCGGAGTCGACCAGGTACACGAGCGGAATCTGCAGCCGCTCCGCCGTCTCCTGGATGCGCACGATCTTTTCCACGGTGCGGGCGCCCCACGAGCCGGCCTTGACCGTGGGGTCGTTGGCCATGACGGCGCACGCGCTGCCGTGCATCACGCCGATGCCGGTGATCACTCCGTCGGCGGGGAGCTCCGGATCCTCGTTGTTGGCCAGAAGCCCGTCCTCGACGAGGTCGGTCCCCGGATCGAAGAGCAGCTCGATACGGCGCCGCGGCATGAGCTTGCCCTGCTCCGCGAGCTTGCGCCGGTGGCGCTCGGGGCCGCCGGCGCGGGCGCGCTCGATGAGATCGAGTGCGTCAGTCACGGCGTCCCTGCGCGACACCGTCGGTCGAGGTACGCGTCCAGATGCCCGCCCGATACAGCCTGCCGGGCAGCTCGCTGCCGAGGTCGTGCGCCAGGGCGCTCGCCACGTCGCAGAGTCGTGCAAGGTCGGCATCAAACACGGCGCCGATCGACGCCAGCGCCTGCAGCGCGTCTTCGCTGCATACGTTGCCGGTCGATCGCGGCGCGAACGGGCAGCCCCCGACACCTCCCACGGAGCCGTCGAAACGCCGGACACCGGCCTGATAGCCCGCGAGGACGTTGGCAACGCCGCATCCGCGCGTGTCGTGCACGTGCAGGCCGAGCTGAGGCCCCGGGACCACGCCGGAGAGATGTGCGCACATCGCGGTCACCACGCCGGGCGTGGCGACGCCGATCGTGTCCGACGGTGCGACGCCGGCGGCGCCGGTGTCGACAAGGCGGCGGCACAGCTCGACGACGCGGCCGGCCGGCACCACGCCCTCGAACGGACAGCCGAAGGCAACGGACAGCGCGACGTCGACGGTGCATCCAGCGTCGCGTGCGCGACGGGTGATCGCCGCCAGATCGGTCATGGACTCGTCGATGGTCCGGTTGACGTTGCGCCGGTTGAACGTCTCGGTGGCCGCAACGGTGAACAGCACTTTGCGCACGCCGTGCTCCAGCGCCAGCTCGAGCCCGCGCATGTTGGGGATGAGCACGCGGACGCGCGACATCTCCGCATCGTCGAGCGCGCCGAGCACATCGCCAGCGTCCGCGAGCTGCGGGACCCAGCGGGGCGAGACGAACGACGTTGCCTCGACGCACGAGGCGCCGGCGTCGAGCAATCCGCGTACGAGCCGCACCTTCGCGTCCGTCGCCAGCGGTGCCTCGATGTTCTGCAGACCGTCACGCGGAGCGACGTCGGTCCAGACGACGCTGCTGGTGGTCATCGCCGCCCCACGGGCGCGGCGGGGGACCCCGGCCGCGACGGCCGGCGCTTCGGCGCTGCACTACACTGCGACCCAGGCATGCCGCGGTTCCGAATCGGCCCGTACATCAGCAGCACCTTCGATGTCGAGGACTGGCGCGCGTTTCGTCTCTGCGGCATGGACGAGGTCGGCCGTGGCGCATACGCCGGCCCGCTCGTCGCGGCCGCCGTCGTGTTGCCGCCGCGCTTCCGCCACCCGCTGTTGCGCGACAGCAAGCTGTTGACGGCGCGGCAGCGCGAGGAGGTCGACGTGGTGATCCGCCGCCGCGCGGTCGCGTGGGCGATCGCGGAGGTGAGCGTCGACGACATCAATCTGCGCGGACTCGGCTGGGCGAACATCGACATCTTTCGCAGGCTCGTCGACCTGGTGCAGGCGGACGGATACTGCTGCGACGGCAAGCTGCGCATCAACGCGTCGCAGCCGGTGCACTGCCTCGTCGGTGGTGACAGCAAGGTTCCGGCCGTGTCAGCGGCCTCGATCATCGCCAAGGTGTATCGCGACGCCATCATGCGTCGCGTGCACGAGGAGGCCCCGCACTACAACTGGGCTTCGAACAAGGGGTATGGAGCGCGGGAGCATCGCACCGCGATTCGTGAGCACGGACCGCACGCGCTGCACCGGCGCGTGTTTCTGGCGTCGGTGCTGCAGACCGATCTCGACCTCGGGTCAGTTGGCGCAGGAGCAGGCGCCGCCACAAGCGCAGCCCCCGCCTGACCCTGAAGCGAAGTCGGCCGCGCCGGAGCCGGCGCGCAGCGCAACCCGGGAAACCAGCGGCATGCTCGAACGGCTCTCGCACATGGGGCAGACGGCGGTGAGCTCACGCTCGGCCATCGGGCGCAGCACCTCAAAGACCGAGCGGCAGTCCTGGCAGAAGTACTCGTAGACGGGCATGGCCACAGCGTAGCGCGCCGGCGAGGTCACAGCGGGGCCGTCCGATTTGACGTAGCGAACATCTGTTCGCTACACTGTGCTCATGCGCAACCTCGAGCTGCTCCTCCCACTCGATGACGGCGCCGCCGGCGCCCTGGCGAGACAGCGCGTCGACCATCTCCGTGGCCTCGCCGGGATCGACGAACGCACG
>JAFALX010000139.1 GCA_019234035.1 Candidatus Dormiibacterota bacterium
GAGAGTCCCGGCGGCGACCCAGCCGTCGTAGATCATCACCGCGGCCAGCACGCGGCTCTCCGGCCGCTCCACCGGAGGCGGCGCCGGCTCAACCGGCTCGAGCACGTCTGCGGGCGGGCGCAGGGCGACCACCTCGACCCGCCCGGCCGCGTCCGCGGCCAGCTGGGCGCGCTCGACCGTCACTCGCCCGGTGCCAGGCCGGCCAGTCGAGGCTGGCCGGGGCCGAGCCTGCAGCTGCGTTGGCTCGATTTCCGACAACGCAGCCCAGTGT
The DNA here is from genome assembly GCA_019234035.1 of Candidatus Dormiibacterota bacterium. GTDB lineage: Bacteria > Chloroflexota > Dormibacteria > Aeolococcales > Aeolococcaceae > JAFALX01. The sequence goes on from JAFALX010000139.1 coordinate 272, forward strand.
AATGCGGGGGTCAGTACTCGCTGATCTGCGCGGGCGGAGCCGGAGCGACCAGCTCCCACACCTGGTTGAGCCTGCGCTGCACCAGCCCCATGAGCACCAGACCCCCCGCGACCGGGATCGCGAGCAGCCAGGTGTAGCTCACAGGCCGCAGCTGCATGTCGGTCGGGCGCCCGGCCCGGTCCTCGGCGATGCGGACCCGCTCCAGCGTCATCGACACGGCCAGGATGCAGAACGGGAGAGCCAGGATCAGGTAGGGGACGACGAGCAGGCCGCCGAGCAGCAGGTACTGCTCGATCGTCGACAGTGGCGGCCGGTACGGGAGCATGACGTGCATCTGCGTGGAAACGACGAGCACCGCGCCCGCCACCGACGTGATGAGCCCCAGGAACCAGGCGAGGAACACGGCGATCGTCGAACGGCCGGCGCGCACGTACATCCGGGTGTCGAAATCGGTGACCTCCACGTTGACCCGGTGATGCCAGACCAGGGCGTAGATGACGAGGGTGAGCACGGACAGCGCGGCCACCACCCACGGCGAGCGGCGCTTGCCCTCCGGTCCCAGCGACGGCGCCACCGGCGCCTCCAGCGGCTTGTGGCGCTCCGGGCTGTCGCGCCCGGCGATGAGCCCGGCGGGGCGCTCGGTGGTGTCGCGCCCGGCGATCACCCCAGCAGGGTACGACCACATTGACGGAGCAGGCGGAAGGTCCCAGCCGCCATGGGCCGGCGGCGGTGCTTCGGGACGGCCGCCAAGCTCGACGTCGCCTGCGGTCGACACCGTGGCCGGCTCCATCACCGCGGTCGCGGTGTCGGGCTGCGTGCGGGGACGCGCACTTGGCTTGTGCCGTCGCCTGGGCGCGGACGCCTGCGCCTCGATCCCCGGCTCCGCCGTCTCGGCCTCGTTGGCTTCGGCGGCCAGGGTTTCTTCCCTCAGTTCGGGCATGGCTGCTCCTTGCTGCGACGGGCCCCGGAGGGCCCAGCTGTGACGTTGCGGGGTCGTGTGCCAGAACGTTCGCCGCTCCGGGTACTGGATTCGAACCAGTGACCTTGCGGTTAACAGCCGCCTGCTCTACCGCTGAGCTAACCCGGAAAGATGGCGCCAGTCTATCGCCGACTTGTGCCAAACGGTCAAACGCGACAACCCGACCGTGTCACAGCAGTTCAGCGCTGCGGGGGTTGCGCCATGCGCCCGATGAGGCTCACCAGCTGTTCGCGCGCATCGGCTTCCTCGTCGATGCCCGTGTCGTGCACGAGGTCGTACGCGGCACCGTGCAGCGCTCCGAATTCTGCCGGATTGGTGACGCCGAGCGACTCCGCCAGCGCGCTCGACAGCAGCCGGTGCACGGCGAGCTCGCAGCGCAGGTCGGTCGTCTCCGATGCGGAGCGCCAGTCGCCCTCGCGCGTGTGGTGCTTCGCCGCATGGTCCGTGCCCGGGTACTGCGGGATGATGCCGTCACTGCGTCGCGCTTCGGGGTCCTCGAAGCTCTCGCTCTTCCAGCCCGCCGGGTCTGGGAGGTCGATCGGCGGCCGGTATGAATCGCCCGCATAAGGCCTGTCGTCGCTCATCGTTCTGGACCCTCCTGCCATTCAGCGCGCGGCGATGGAGGATACCGCGACCGCCGCGCGGAGTCGGCTGACGCGGTCAGTCGAGCTTGGCGACGAGGACGGCCTCGGCACCTGCCGGCAGCTCGGCGACGATCCGGCCCTGCGAGTCGACTGCGGCGGCACCGCCGACGCAACCACTCGATTCATCGTCAGCGGCGAGGCAGCTCACCGCCAGACCCGATGTGTTCATCGCTTTGAACCGTTCTGCGTACGCGGCCTGTTCCGTGCGTGACCACGCGTCGTCGCCGTGCATGCCGGCGTCGAGGCCGCGTGCATTCGGAACGAGCACGACGTCCGGTCGCTGCGCCCACATGCGTCCCATCGCACCGTCGTTGAAAACATCGCCGCCGATCAGAAACCCCATGCGGCCGAACTCATCCTCGAGCACGGGTGTCTCGTGGCCCTCGCCGTACACCGTGGGATCGGCTCGGGGTCCATGCCACTGGGGGTCGATGCGCCGGTAGTGAAGGCGCAGACGGCCGTGGCGGTCGATCAGTGCAGCGCTGTCGTACAGGCGCCCGCCGGCGCGTTCCAGCAGCCCGAAGCCGATCCAGATGTGCATTCGCCGCGCCGCCGCGCGCAGCGCAGCGATCGCCGGCCCGGGGATTGCCTCACCGCGTGACAGATCGTGTGCGCTGTCGTCGGTGATGCACAAGGCGGTCGGCGCAGCCTCACAGAACAGCACGAGGTCTGCCGCCGACGCCGCACCCTCCTCGGCGAGCTCGACCATCCGGCGCACGTTCGCCTCGCGGTCGTGCCCAGCGCGATGGACGGCCAGACCTACCTTCACGTGGCGTCGCCGCGCCTGGCGCGGGCGCGCCGCTTGCCCTCGTGCATCGCCTGCACGCGTGCCAGCGGGACCGCATGACCCTCCTCGACCACGTCGCGCGGCAGCACCTGCGGCGCAGGCATGCGTTCCACCCACGGATCGTGCTCTCCGACGAGTCCCGGGGTAGTGTGAATCGTGAAGTCCTTCGGGTTCACGCGGTCGAGGTCATCCCATGAGATGGGGAACGACACGGTACAGCCCGCGCGGACGCGCGGGCTGTACGCGCACACCACGGTCGCGCCACCGACGCGCGTCGAGTCGATGAACACCTTGCCGCCGCGGTCCTCCTTCATGAATGCGGTGGTGGCGACGGTGGGATCGAGCTTCTCGACCCGAATCGCCAGACCTCGCGCAGCGGCTGCGACGTCCTCGAAC
>JAFALX010000192.1 GCA_019234035.1 Candidatus Dormiibacterota bacterium
CAAATCATGGCCGAGCCATGAGCATGCCTGGCGAATGGGTCACGGCCCTCCAGAGGTGAGCTCTAGCTCAGCGCGCTCCGGGGTCCGCCGGCAGCAACGCGGCCATCAGCGTCTGGACGAGCCACTCGCGCCATCTCGTCATCGTCCACCCGAGGCGACGCTCGGCCACGTAGAAGTTGTAGCTGTGGCAGAACATGAAGTACGTCTCGGCGGCGTCCGCGATCGCAGGGTCGTACTCCGACGTGCCGAAGATCACCGCCACCAGCGCGCGCTGCACCCGCCGCCTGTGCCGGTGGTCCTCCTCGATGAGGTCGCGCACCGCCGGCTCGAGCGCGGCCGCGTCGCGCATCACCTCCTTGATCGGCGCGGTCCGCGCGGCGATCTCCGCGGTGTGCTCGGCGATGATGCGCAGCCGGCGCCGCATGTCCGGCTCCTCGCGTGCCTCCTGCACCCACTGTCGCTGCAGGATCGCGGTCGGCTCGTCGTCCCAGGCGAGGCTGCGCTCCAGCGCCGCCGAGAGGATCGACTGCTTCGTGCCGAACGCCTGGTACACGGTGGCCGGCGCCACCTGCGCCTCCTGGGCGATCGCCTCGACCGTCGTGCGCGTGTAGCCGCGATGCAGGAACAGCGGCAGCGCGGCATCCACGATTCGCTGCCGTGTGCGCCAGGCCCGTTCCTCCCGCCTGCGGCCGGCTTCGGTCTTGCCCTTGACAGGATTACGCATAGTTTGCTGTAGTTCTACTCTACAGAGTCAGGGCTGGGATACCAAGCGTCCCGAGAGGGGAGGGTACGTGGCCGGCGGGACCGCAGCGCTCGGGCGCTCACAGCCGTCCATCCTCGCGCTTCAGCTCTTCGCGACCGATCGCTGCGAGATGAACTTCGTCGGGTCCGTCCATGAAACGCGTGGCCCGCGCGTACGCGTACATCTGCGTGAGCGGCATGTCCTGCGACACACCTGCCGCCCCATGTACCTGGATCGCGCGATCGATGACGGCGCACGCCACGTTCGGCGCAACGACCTTGATCGCGGAGATCTCGAATCGAGCCCCGCGGCCGCCCTCAGTGTCGAGGAGCCATGCGGCCTTGTGACACAGCAGCCGCGCCTGCTCGATCTCCACGCGCGACCGCGCGATCTGCTCGCGCACCACGCCCTGCTCCGCGAGCCGCTTGCCGAACGCGACGCGTGTCCGGGCCCGCTCCACCATCAGCGACAGCGCGCGCTCGGCGAGCCCGAGCATGCGCATGCAGTGATGCAGCCGACCGGGGCCGAGGCGCATCTGTGCGATGAGAAACGCCATCCCCTCCTCGCCGATGCGGTCGCGCTGCGGCGCGCGCACGTTGTCGAACACGATCTCGCAGTGGCTGCCCGGGTCGTCGAAGCCGAACACCTCCATCTGCCGGACGATCGTCACCCCGGGGGCGTCGAGCGGGACGAGCACGATCGTGTGCCGTCGATGGCGCTCGGCGTCCGGGTTGGTCAGCCCCATGAGCAGCACGACCCTCGCCTGGGGATGTGCGGCGCCGCTGATGAACCACTTCCGGCCGTTGATGACATAGTCGTCACCATCTCGCTCCATGCGCAGGGCGAGCTGCGTCGGGTCGGAGCTGGCCACGTCGGGCTCGGTCATGCCGATGCAGGAGCGGATCTCCCCGGCCAGCAGCGGCCGCAGCCACCGCTCCTGCTGCTCGGGGGTGCCGAACTGCGCGAGCACCTCCATGTTGCCCGTGTCGGGCGCCGAGCAGTTCATCGCCTCAGGAGCCAGCGGCGACCACCCCGAGATCTCCGCCAGTGGCGCGTACTCGACGTTTGTCAGACCGGGGCCGAAGCGGGCGTCGGGCAGGAACAGGTTCCAGAGCCCGCGCTTGCGCGCCTCCGCCTTGAGGTCCTTCATCACCGGAGAGATCCGCTGCGGGATCGTCTCCGCCGAAAACTCGGCCCAGTACCGTGGTTCCGCCGGACGCACGCACTCGTCGATGAACGCCCAGAGCTGCTCGCGCAGCTCGCGCACACGCTCGGTCTCGCTGAAATCCATTGGTCAGTCCTCCGTGCGCGGCCGACGGCTGAGCGTCTCCAAGGCGCCATCGACGATAGCGGGCACGGTGCCGCCGACGGTGTCGAATCCCTCGCCCACCGTCATGCCCATGAGGAATCGCGCGGTGATGCCCTCGGCGATGATCGCCAGCTTGTACGCCCCCAGAGCCACGTACCAGTCGAGCGCCGTGAGGTCGCGGGTGCTGCCGGCACCGTAGGCCGCGAGCAGATCGCCGCGCTTCAGAAAGCCGTCCTCGACCGTCACCGAGTTCCCGTGCAGCGCCCGCGCCGATGCGTCGCCGGGTGCGTCCGCCCAGTACACGAGGAGCAGTCCGAGATCGCACAGCGGGTCGCCGATGGTGCTCATCTCCCAGTCGAGCACGGCGACGATGCGTGAAGGATCGGCGGGCGCGTACATCACGTTGTCGAGGCGGTAGTCGCCGTGCACGATGCCAGGCGGCGACTGCGGCGGCACGGTCGCGTCCAATCTGCGGTGGAGCTCGTCCATCGCCGGCAGCTCGCGCGTCTTCGACGCCTCCCACTGCTGCCACCACCGCCGCACCTGGCGGCTCAGAAAGCCTGCCGGGTGGCCGAACTCACCGAGTCCGATCACGTCCGGGTCGAGCGCGTGCAGCGCCACCAGCGTGTCGACCAGCGCGGCCGACATGGCGCGCCGCGTCGCCAGGGTGTCGGCAAAAGCTGCGGGCACGTGATCGCGCACGACATGACCGTCGACGTATTCCATGACGTAGAACGGCGCGCCGAGCACCGAGTCGTCGGCGGAGTACGCGAGGATGCGCGGCACCGGGATCGGCGTTTCTGCCAGAGCGTGCATCATCGTGTACTCCCGCCCCATGTCATGCGCGGTCGGCAGCACGTGCGCCAGCGGCGGCCGGCGCACGACGAATCGCTGCTCGCCGTCGCTCACCACGTACGTGAGGTTGGAGAGGCCGCCGGGGATGACCTCGCCGCGCAGCGGGCCCGCGGGCTCGGCCACGTGATCGGCGAGAAAGCGACGCAGCCTCTCGAGGTCGAGCCCGGGAGGATCCTGCTCCGGCGTGGACGTTGTTCGCTACTCCGAGGGCGGCGGCCCCGACGGTCGGTCGCGGCGATGGCGGCGGATCTCCGCCACCCGTAGCCGCAGCACCTCACGCTCCAGAATCGCTGCAGCTTCAACGTTTTCGGGCTCGTGTTGCAGCAGCTCCTCGGCGCGCTTGCGCGCCTCCTCGGCGCGCGCCTCGTCGATGTCCTCGGCGCGTTCCGCAACGTCGGCGAGGATCACCACCTTGTCCGGCAGCACCTCGAGGAAGCCGCCCGCGACGAACAGATACTCCTCGCGGCCCTCGTTGCGCACCATCACCTCGCCCGTTTTGAGCGTGGTGAGCAGTGGGATGTGCCGCGGCAGCACGCCGAGATCGCCATCCGCGCCGGGAGCCAGCACGAAGTCCGCCTCCTGGCTGAGCACGCGGCGCTCCGCGGTGACGAGCTCGACCTGCAGCTTGGCCATGCTAGTGCTTGTCCTCCTCGCTCGCCGCTCGGGCCCGCTCCACCACCTCGTCGATGGTGCCCGCCATGAGGAAGAAGTCCTCGGGGATGCTGTCGTGCTTGCCGTCGAGGATCTCGGCGAAGCCGCGAATCGTCTCCGCCAGGGGCACGTACTTGCCCTCGCGTCCGGTGAACACCTCGGCGACGAAGAACGGCTGCGAGAGGAAGTTGCGCACGCGGCGAGCGCGCTGCATGGTGACCTTCTGGTCCTCGCTCAGCTCCTCCTGCCCGAGGATCGCGATGATGTCCTCGAGGTCGCGGTACTCCTGCAGCACGCGGCGCACACCCTGCGCAACGCGGTAGTGCTCGTCGCCCACGATGCTCGCCGCCAGCATCGAGCTGTTCGAGACCAGCGGGTCGACCGCGGGATAGATGCCCTGCTCGACCAGCTGACGGCTGAGCGACACGCTGGCGCCCAGGTAGGTGAACACCGCCGTCACGGCCGGGTCGGTGAAGTCGTCGGCGGGGACGTACACCGCCTGCACCGACGTGATCGAGCCCTCGCGGGTCGAGGTGATGCGCTCCTGCAGGTCGCCCATCTCCGTCTGCAGCGTCGGCTGGTAGCCGACCGCCGACGGCATGCGGCCGAGCAGCGCCGACACCTCGGCGCCGGCGAGCGTGTACCGGAAGATGTTGTCGATGAACAGCAGCACGTCGGCGTGCTTGAAGTCGCGGAACCACTCGGCGATGGTGAGCCCCGTCAGCGCCACGCGTGCGCGCGCGCCCGGCGACTCGTTCATCTGCCCGTACACCAGCGAGGTCTGGTCGAGGACCTTGGACTCCTCCATCTCGCCGTAGAGGGCGGTGCCCTCGCGGGTGCGCTCGCCGACTCCGGCGAACACGGAGTAACCCTGGTGCTCTCGCGCGATGTTGCGGATCATCTCCATGACGATGACCGTCTTGCCGACGCCTGCTCCGCCGAACAGCCCGATCTTGGATCCCTTGGAGAACGTGCAGATGAGGTCGACGACCTTGATGCCCGTTTCGAGGATCTGCTTCTCGGTCGACTGCTCCGCGATCGACGGCGCCTTGCGGTGGATGGGAAGCCGCTCCTTGGTGCCGACGTCCCCCTTGCCGTCGATGGTGTCGCCGGTGACGTTGAACATCCGCCCCAGCGTCTCCTCACCCACCGGGACTCGGATCGGCGCGCCGGTGCCGGTGACCTCATCGCCACGCTTCAGACCTTCGGTGGTGTCCATCGAGATGCAGCGCACGACGCCGTTGCCGACGTCCTGCTGCACCTCGAGGATGACGAGCTTGCGGTCCTTACCCTCGCCGCGATACACCTCGAGCGCGTCGTAGATCTCCGGCAGCTTGCCGTCGAACTCGACGTCGACCACGGCGCCGACAACCTGGGTGATGCGTCCCTTCGTTGTGGCCTTCTCGCGATCAGCTACAGCCATGTTGCCTCCTCAGGCTTCGAGAGCGGCGGCACCGCCGACAATCTCCATGAGTTCGGTGGTGATCGATGTCTGCCGCACCTTGTTGGCGGTCAGCGTCAGATCGGTGATCAGGTCGGCCGCGTTGTCCGTGGCATTGCGCATCGCAATGATCTTCGCCGCCTGCTCGGACGCGATGTTCTCCAGCACCGCGCGGTACACCTGTGCCTCAACGTACCGCGGCAGCAGCGCGTCCAAAACGTCTTTGGGCTCCGGCTCGTACTCGAAGTCGGCCGCCGCCTTCTCCGCGCCCTCAGGCGGTTCCACCGGGATCAGCCGCTGCAGCGTCGCCACCTGGCGCCCCGCGCTGATGAATCGTGCGTAGACCATGTCGACCTGGTCGGCCTCGCCCTTCTCGTACGCGTCGATGGCGACGCGCACCGCCGGCAGCACGTCACCGATGCCGGGCTGAAAGCCGATGTCGCTGACCTCCGCGATGAGGTTGCGGCGCAGCCGGCGGATGAGGTCACGTCCCTTTCGGCCGATCGTCACCACCGACACCGGTACCGACGACTCGTTCATCTCGCGCAGCGCGAGCCGTGTGTTGTTCGAGTTGAGCGCGCCGACGAGCCCGCGGTCGGTCGTGATGAGCACGATGACGCGGTTGCGCACCTCGCGCACCTCGAGAAACGGGTGCTTGTACTCCGGCGACCGCCGCATGAGCTCCGCCATGATCGACGTGACCTCGTCGGCGTACGGCCGCGACGCCGTCACGCGCTCCTGCGCACGCCGCATGCGCGCGGCCGCGACAAGCTCCATTGCCTTGGTGATCTTCTGCGTGTTCTGCACGCTGCGAATGCGGCGCCGGAGGTCTCGAAGGGATGCCATCGTGGTCTTCTAGATATCGGCCGCCGCGGCGATGAGCGTGGCGCTGGCGGCGGTGGCATGCCCGGGACGCGAGACCTTCACGGACCCGAGCCGGACGTGGTCGGAGCGTGGGGCGAGGGGAGTGCAAGGCGCGACCTGCAGAGCAGGTCGACGCCGTGGTCTCGCGTTTCGGCGCATGCCGCCGCCGCCCAGACCACAGCTCACCCCGCCCACCCCTTCTTGAAGTCCTCGATGGCCGCGCGCAGCGACTTCTCCGTCTCGTCCGTGATCTTGCGATCGTCCTCGATCGTCTTCTGGATCTCCGGGTGGTCGTGGTCCATGTAGCGCAGGAACGACTGCTCGAAGTCGCTCACGCGGTCGATCGGCACGTCGTCCAGGTAGCCGCGCGTGCCGCAGAACAGCGCCATGATCTGCTTGCCGAGCTGCACCGGCTCGTACTGCGGCTGCTTGAGCAGCTCGGTCATGCGCTGGCCGCGCTCGAGGCGATCGCGGGTGCGACGGTCGAGGTCGGAGGCGAACTGCGCGAACGCCGCCAGCTCGCGGTACTGCGCCAGGTCGAGGCGCAGCTGGCCGGCGACCTGCTTCATCGCACGCGTCTGCGCGTCACCGCCGACGCGCGAGACCGAGAGACCGACGTTGATCGCCGGCCGGATGCCCGCGTTGAACAGGTCGGTCTCCAGGTAGATCTGGCCGTCGGTGATGGAGATGACGTTGGTCGGGATGTATGCCGACACGTCGTTGGCCTTGGTCTCGATGATCGGGAGCGCGGTGAGGCTGCCGCCGCCCTCCTCGGAGCTCATGCGAGCCGCCCGCTCCAGCAACCGGGAGTGCAGGTAGAAGACGTCACCGGGATACGCCTCGCGCGATGGTGGACGGCGCAGCAGCAGCGACAGTTCGCGATACGCGTCGGCGTGCTTGCTGAGGTCGTCGTACACCACGAGTGCGTTACCGCCCTTCTGCATGAAGAACTCGCCCATCGCGCAACCGACGTACGGCGCCAGAAACTGCAGCGGCGCGGGGTCAGCGGCCGTGGCGG
>JAFALX010000206.1 GCA_019234035.1 Candidatus Dormiibacterota bacterium
CTCGGCGATCCGGTACGGCTCCTACGAGACGTACTCGGAGGTGGCGGCGGGGATCGGGTCCCCGCGAGCCGCTCGTGCCGTCGGCAACGCCGTCGCCGCGAACCCGATCCCCCTGGTCATCCCCTGCCACCGCGTCCTCCGCGCCGGCGGCCTCCTGGGCAAGTACGGAGGGGGAGTGGAGCGCAAGCGCTTCCTGTTGGAGCTGGAAGGGGCGATCGGCCGCTAGTGACACTAGCTGGCCGCCGCACTTACGTGACTGGCCGCACAAAGATATCGTTGCGGGGCCGTCGAATCTGACGGCGGGCAGGCGCGGGAGAGGCGGTACGACTGGAAGCGGTGAGGTGGTGACGGGAGCGGGCGGTGAGAGGCGGGGCGGGAGGACGATGGGCGCGCGCGCAAAGATTCTGAGCGCGAGCGCCCTATGCCTGTCAGCCGCTGCGCTGGTTCCCGCGGTGATCGTGTTCGCCTGTGTCAGCGTCGCGTCGCTCACCGCCACCCCTCAATCCGTGCAGCCGGGCGGCGTTGTTACGGTCAATGGCGGCGATTACGTGCCGGGCTTCCCGGTGCAGATCCACCTCGACACGCCGACCGGCCCAACGCTCGCCACCGTCGCGTCGCCGACCGGACCGAGCTCGATGCGCTCGGCGTTCAAGGTCGACGTCACCCTGCCTTCGGGACTCAGCAGCGGACAGCACACGCTCCTCGCGACGCAGGACGCACACAACATGACGTCCGGCATCCCCGCGCGCGCTGTGATCTACGTCGGGACCGGCGTGCCGGCCGCTCCGCAGTCGACCCGGTCGGCAGCACCCGTGGTCGACACGGGCCTGAGCGTCGGCGCACTCGCGCTGATCGCTGTCGCCGCCGCTGCGGCAGGCCTTCTGGTGCTCGGCGCCGTCGTGGTGCTGACGTCTCGCCGTCCGCCGCGGACCGGAGCGGCGGGTGCGTAGACGCCGCTGGGCCGCGCTGGCGACGGTAGTCGCCGGCGTTATCGTGACCGGGGCAGGCACCATTGGGGCGCAGGCCGCGGACCAGCCGTGGAACCAGGCGACCTTCGCCGCGCAGGGCCAGAGCATCACGCGCTCCACCGCGGGAGTGCGCATGACCCGCGACGACAGCGTGCCGACACGGGCGTTCGCCGGACCTTCGTCGATGCTGTCGGATCCGGACAACCCGCTCGTGATCCTGGCCGCGACCGTCGAGCTGCGCACGGGCGTCTGCCGCCTGATGCGCTCGGATGATGCCGGCCAGACGTGGCACATCCTTCCAGCGAAGCCGGCGCTGACGTCACTCCCGTTGTGCTCGATCACCAACGGCGCCGTTCCTCAGTCCTTCATCGCGTGGGGCAAGCACGACACGCTGTACTACGCGATGAGCGGCTACGACTCCAACGGCGGTGGCAGCAAGGGAAACATGGTCGTCGAGCTGGCGAAGAGCACCGATCTCGGCAACAGCTGGAACACCTCGCTCGTCGATGACCCGCGCAGCCTGCCCAACGGAGCCAGCGACAGCGGTGTCGGCAGTCTCGCCGTCGACACGTCGGGGTCCCAGGACGTCGTCTACGTCGGCTTCCGTCGCACCTATCTGTCGGCGAAGACCGGCACCACCCTGGCCAACGGCGAGCTCGACGTGTCGGTGTCCACGGACGGCGGCAACAGCTTCGGCTCGCCGGTGAACCTGAACACGTTCTCGCAGCAGACGCTCACCGTCGCGGGCAAGTCGTATCCGCTGCTCCTCAGCGGCGGCCCGTTCTTCGCGGTGCACAACGGGACAGTCGTCGCGGTCTCGTCGTCGACCACGCCGAGCGGTGTGACGATTCCCGGCCCGGCCAACGTATTCACCCCGATGCCGCACCTGGTTGCGCAGTCCACAGACCGGGGCAAGACCTGGACCGTGAACACGCTCGGCCCACCGATCTACTCGGCGATGGGCGGTCAGACGGGAATGGGCTGGACGCCCAAGGGCGGCTCGCAGGGAACCTACATAGCCGTGTTCGCCGGCACGCCCGGCTCTGCGGCGACGTCAGGGTGGGAGGCGCTCGTCGAGCTGCGCTCCACCGACGGCGGCCAGAGCTGGAGCGACCCGGTGGCCATCAACGACGACGATCCGAGCCTCCTGTACACGAGCTTCTGCCCCGTAGTGCAGGTGGCGCCCAATGGACGCGTCGATGTCGTGTGGGAGACCAACCGCGGCCAGGTCAACGACCATTTCGCCGTCTACTACACGTACTCCACTGACGGTGGCGTCACGTGGGCGCGCAACACACAGGCGTCCGACCAGGGCACGAACTTCGACTTCGGGATCAGCTACAACGGCGATATCCGCCAACCTCCGGGCGTGGCGTCGGCGAATCAATATGCGGCGTTCGGCTGGGCCGACACGCGGCTCGCCAACGCGACGACCCAGACCCAGGACGACTACGGCGCCATGTCGCAGTTCGCGCCGATTCCTTCGCCGAACCAGACGCCGTGGCCGCTCATCGTCGCGATCATCGACGGCCTCGCAACCGCAGCGATCATCGGCGGTCTCATCGCATTCGCGCGGCGACGGATGCGCGCGACCGCAGTCGCCGACGAAACGAGGCGACCTGTCTCCTCTCGTTGAGGGCCAGGCGACGGCTGGCGGGAGGGGCCGGCCCTTCCCGCCCTGTCGTGCTCACCAACCGGGCGGAGGCTCGCTTCTGTTCAGGAGGCGGAGAAAGTCCTCCGCGCGCGCGACTGCCTCCCAGCGACGGCTGAAGAAGTCCTGGGTGATCATGCGCCCGTCCGCCAGGGAGGTCACGGTCACAGCCCACTGATTGAGGGCGCGTTCCACGGTCACCTCGTGCGTGCCGGCGTCGTTGCGCATCGCGAGACCGCTGGGCGCAGGGCGGCGGCCTCGGTCACTGCGTCGGGGGGACGCCATGGCCATCGCGCTACCTCCATGGAACGGCCCGGCTGGAAAAGCCGGGGTAATGTGGGCCGGGGGCGCTGGCCTGCGAGCGCAGCACCAGCTGCCGGCAGTCGATCGCTCCACGGCCATTGTCTCGCAAATGACGTGGCTTCGGAAGCGGCAAAAGCCGCGCCTGTCAGCGGTTGTTCGCGGTGCGGTGGTTCAGATGAGGAGCAGGTCGTGGTGCTCGTGCGCTTCGGCGAGCTCATCCGGGCTCAGGCCCGATTGGTCCACGCGCCGCACGACTGCCCAATGGTGCCCCACCGGGCAGCGTTGAAACCGGGAACGGCCGAAGCGAATCGCTTTGAAGGATCCCGGCGGAAACCAGAGCGTGGTGTAGAGATGGCCGCTGCTGCAGCGGACGACGGTGTCGAGCGCGCGCCGCACCGGAGCGATTCGCGGTGCGATCACCGCTGCGGCGAACGCGAGCGTGAGAGGCACGAGCCAGCGAGGACGGGGCCGGCGCGGGGACGCTGCCACGCCGCCGTTGCCACGTCCACGGACGGTGAGCAGGCTCACAGTGACAGGCGCAGCTGACGCTGCCCCTCGGCCTCCTGCCCGGGCCGCGGCGCGACCGGCGCGGGGGGCTCGTCCGCCTTTCGCACCCAGTCCGGCACGTGTCCATCCCGCCGCTCCATCGCCTCGATGATAGGCGCAGGGGGACGTGGCGGCAGGGGCCCCAGCATCGCGGCCAGGTCGAACGCGTTCACCACGGCGTAGTTGCTGCGATTGTTGTTGAACAGCGCGTGCACGGGCACGCCCCGCTCGCTCGCGGCGCGCACCGCCGGAACCCACGACTCCAGCTCCTGCGGCGTGTAGAGATAGTCGAAGCGATCCGCGCTCGTCTGGCCCCTGATGTACCACGTGCGCCGGTTGCGACCGTGGAACCGTGCGATGCACAGCCGCGGCGACGTGATCGCCAGGTGCGGTGGCGCGGTCGCGCTGCCGATCTGCGGCGCGTCAACGCCGACATAGACGAAGTCGAGCTCGCGCAGCAGCTCTTCGGTTGCCGGCCAGCCGCCGTTGTCGAACCAGGAGCGGTGGCGGAACTCGACGGCCACGATGTCGTTCGGATGGCGATCGCGCGCCGCGAGGAGCACCTCCCGCGACTGCGGCGTATTGGTCATCCACGGCGCCAACTGGTAGTGCACCGCGCGCAGCTTGCCGCTCTCGCGCAGCGGCTCCAGCGCGGCGAGAAACTCGCGCTCCTCGTCTGCAGTGGGTGGACGCGGGACGCGATCCTCGCGCTCGTGCCCGGTGAGGCTGCGGTACGCCTTGACGTTGAACACGAAGTCGTCCGGCGAGCGCTGCACCCATCCGTCGACAACAGTCGGTTTGGGAATGCCGTAGAAGGTGCTGTCGACCTCCACGACCGGGAAGTAGCGAGCGTAGTACGTGAGGCGATCTCGCTGCCGCCTGCCGCGGTCCAGCTCCTCTGGATAGAAGTCCTGGTGGTCGGCCCAATTGCACGTCCCGACAAGGATCGGCGCGGCCATCACTGTGGGAAAAACCTCCGATGCACTGGCGGTCAACGGTAACCGACCCGTCATCGGTCCATCTGCCGGTGCGTGCCTACGATCGCCCAGTCGTGCCAGTGCCAGCCGTCGCGGCGTGCCAACGCTGAGCCTGCCGGACGGAGGTCCGGCGCATTCCCAGTCCCGAGCCCAATGGCGGCTCTCGGGGAGGCAGCTCTCGCGCCTGGCGTGGGCAGGGACGCTGATCGCGGCCGGCGTGCTCTGGGCGGCAGTGGTCTGGAAGCTCCCCGAGCATGCGCAGCCCCACGTCCCCTGGTGGCTGCTGGTGCCCGCCTTCCTTGCGACCGAGCTCTGGCCGGTGCGCCTGCACATGCGGGCGGAGTGGGCGTCGCCGCGCCTCTGGGCCACGCCGCTGATGGTCGGCCTGTTCTATTCGACACCGCTCGATCTCCTGGTGGCGTTCGCGCTCGCGGCGGCGGTGGCCGCCGGCATCCGCTCCCCGCGCCGCCCGGTCGCGATCGTGTCCGCTGCCGCCCGCGCGGCCGTTGCGGTGGCCATCGCCTTCCTCGTCTTCACCATCGCCTCGCCGCTCGGCATCGCCGAGTGGGAGGGATGGCTCGCCGCCGTGCTCGCGGTTGCCGCGGCGACCGCGGTCGACCTCACGACCGGCGTGACCGCCCCGCTGACCAAGCTCCGCCGCACCCGCCGCGGCTCGCGCCCCAGCCTGCTGGCGCACATCGCCGCGAGCTGCACCTCGATCTGCCTCGGCATCGTGGCCACCGGCCTCATCCCCAGCAATGCGCTGGCGCTGCTGCCCCTGGGGCTGCTCGCCGCCGGACTGCTCTGGGCGTATCGCGGCTACATGGCCGAGCGCCAGCAGCGCCTCGCGCTCGAGTTCCTCAGCGGCGCCGGCGACGCGCTCGGTGGCCCCGAGCTCGGCGACGCCATGGTCCAGCTGCTGCGCCGCGCCCAGGGCATGTTCCGCGCCGAGCTCGCGCAGCTGACCATCTTCCCCTCGGCGCCGGGCGAGAAGGCGTTCCGCACCACAGTCCGTGTCGGCGAGCCCGACCAGGTGATGGAGCCGCTCGACCTGACCCGCCTCGACGACGTCCTCGAAGCGGACTCCGACGGTCTCATCATCGACCGGGCAGGCTCCTCGCCACTGGCGTCGGACATGCTGGCGCGGCGCGGGATCGACGAGGCGATGGTCGCGTTGCTCCGCGGCGAGCGTCGCATCCTCGGCAGCCTCATCGTCGGCGGCCACCAGGACCTGCGCGCGTACGACAGCAGCGACCTGCACCTGTTCCGCACGCTCGCGGTGCAGACGAGCACGACGCTGGAGAACGGGCGCATGGAGCGCTCCGTCGCACGCCTGACCGAGCTGCAGGAACAGCTGACGCACCAGGCGTACCACGACTCGCTGACCAACCTCGCCAACCGCACGCTGTTCAGCGACCGCATCGAGAACGCGCTCGTGCGCAGCGGCCGCACCGGACGGTCCGTCGCGGTGTTGTTCATCGACGTCGACGAGTTCAAGGGCATCAACGACACGTTCGGGCACGCCACCGGGGACGCGCTGCTCGTCGGCATCGCCGACCGCCTGCGCAGCACGCTGCGCCGGCCCGACACGCCGGCACGCCTGGGCGGTGACGAGTTCGCCGTCCTCCTCGAGGACCTCGAAGAACCGGCCGAGGCCGAGTCCGTGGCACGCCGCATCTTCGAGGCCATGCGCGCGCCCTTCGAGGTCAACGGGCAGTCGGTCACCGTCCACGTGTCGATGGGTGTCGCCATCGCGCGCGGGGCCGGCAACAACGCGAGCAACCTCATGCGCCACGCCGACGTGGCGATGTACTCCGCCAAGGGTCAGGGCAAGGACCGCTGGGGGGTGTTCGCGCCGGGCATGGAGACGGACATCGTCACGCGGCATCGCCTGCGCGGCGGGCTCGGGACGGCGCGTGCACAGGACCAGTTCACGCTGCACTACCAGCCTGTCGTCGAGCTGGCGACGGGCGACATCGTCGGCGTCGAGGCGCTGGTGCGCTGGCGCCACCCCACCCGCGGTCTCGTCGGGCCACTCGAGTTCGTGCCGATGGCCGAGGAGTCGGGGCTGATCCTGCAGCTCGGCGATCACGTGCTGCGACGCGCCTGCGCTGCGCTGCTGCGGTTCCAGGCACGGCACCCGCGCACCTCGCCACTGAGCGTCGCGGTGAACATCTCCGCGCGGCAGCTCGCGCAGCCGCTGTTCGTGGAGAACGTGCGCGCCATCATCGCGGAGAGTGGCCTGCGGCCGCACACCGTCACGCTGGAGCTGACCGAGAGCATCCTGCTCGATGACGCGTCCACCAGCATCGTCAAGCTCGAGGCATTGCAGCGCGCCGGGATTCGCATCGCGGTCGACGACTTCGGCACCGGATACTCGTCGCTGAGCTACCTTCGCCAGCTCCCGGTCGACGTGCTGAAGATCGCCAAACCGTTCGTCGACGACCTCGCCTCGGAACAGCCGAACGTCGACTTCGTGCGCGCCATCGTCGGGCTCGCCTCCGCGCTGCGGCTCGGCGTCGTCGCCGAGGGCATCGAGACCGCGGAGCAGCTGCGCTGGCTGCGGACGCTCGGCTGTGAGCTCGGCCAGGGCTACCACCTCAGCCATCCACTCCCCTTCGAGGAGATGGAGGCGCTGCTGCAGCAGGGCGGCCTCGGTCCGGTCAAGGTCGACGCCGGCGCGCCTCCCCAGGAGCAGGTTCTGCAGCTGCGGGCTCGCTGACGCGGCACGCGGCGCACAGATCGCGGCGGAGCACCGGGCGTGAATACTCCACGCCGTGGGACATGACCGAGAGGACCTGCGCCTGGCGGCGGTGGCCGCGGCCGCGGCCGCCAGCGATGTGGTGCTGCGGCGCGCCGGTGACGCTGCGGCGCTGACCCCCGAGCAGAAGGCTGCCGGCGACTACGTCACCGCCGTGGACCGCGAGGCCGAGGCCGCGGCGGTCGGCGTCCTCCGAGAGCGTTTCCGGGACATCCCCGTGCTGGCCGAGGAGGCGGGCGGCGCGCGCGGCGAGCGGCTCTGGGTGGTCGATCCGGTCGACGGCACGACCAACCTGGTACGCAGCTACCCCGTGGTGGGGGTGAGCGTCGCCCTGTTCGAGGAGGGCCGCCCGGTCGTCGGCGCAGTGGCCGCTCCGCACCTGCACAGCGCCTGGAGCGCGGCCGAGGGCGCCGGCGCGTTCGACGCGTCCGGGCAACGCCTTCAGGTGGCCGATCGCGAACCCGCCGCCTGCGTGGTGGCGACCGGGTTCCCGTTCCGGCGCAAGGACGAGGCGACGCTGGCGAGTTACCTCGGCGTCTTCATGGGAGCCCTGCTCCGGTTCGAGGACCTGCGCCGGGCCGGCGCCGCCAGCCTTGACCTCGCCTATTCCGCGACCGCGTCGTTCGACGGCTTCTTCGAGCTGAACCTCGCGCTCTGGGACATCGCCGCCGGGGCGCTGCTCGTGCGTGAGGCGGGCGGCGTCGTGACCGACTGGGCGGGCGACGAACACGCCGTGTTCGACAGCGGCTGCATCCTCGCCGGTGCGCCGCGGTGGCACGAGGCCATGCTCGAGATCACGGCGTAACCGCGGCCGCGCGCTCGCGCCTTATAAGGTTAGGTGTCTGTGGTAGCTGAAGCCCGCGTCGGCACCGCCTCCGGCCTGCTGCTCGACAAGCGCGTGGTCGTCACCGGTGTGCTGACGCCGAAGAGCATCGCGTACGCGATCGCCGCGTCGTGTCAGCATGCCGGCGCGCGCACGCTGCTGACGTCGTTCGGTCGCGCGATGTCGCTCACGGAGCGCAGCGCGCAGCGTCTCGACCCCGTCCCCGAGGTGCTCGAGATGGACGTGACGCATGAGGACCAGGTGCATGCCGCGGCGGAACGGGCGCGCGAGCTCTGGGGTGGCGTCGACGCGGTCGTGCACGCGGTCGGCTTTGCGCCCGAGGACTGCCTCGGCGGCGATCTCGTCGGGACGCCGTGGTCCTCGGTGGCCACCGCGATGCACGTGAGCAGCTACTCGCTCAGCACGATGGCCGCAGAGTTCTCGCCACTGATGCCCGAAACTGGCGGCAGCATCGTGACGCTCACGTTCGACGCGTCGGTTGCCTGGCCCGCGTACAACTGGATGGGCCCTGCCAAGGCTGCGCTGGAGTCCATCGTGCGGTACCTGGCACGCGATCTGGGCCCGCGCCACATCCGCGTCAACTCGCTGTCGGCCGGTCCTCTCGAGACCATCGCCGCCAAGTCGATCCCGGGGTTCGCGTCCATCAAGAACGCGTGGCAGCGGGGGGCACCGCTCGGCTGGGACACGCAGGACCCCGGCCCGGTCGCCGACGCGTGCGTGTTCCTGCTCAGCGACCTCGCGCGCGGGGTCAGCGGTGAGGTGCTGCACGTCGACGGCGGGTTCCACTCGCAGGGCG
>JAFALX010000272.1 GCA_019234035.1 Candidatus Dormiibacterota bacterium
CCCCCGAGACCGGCGAGTTCGGGTACGCCGGCGACAACGACGCGCGCGTCCTTGATTGCGGCAGCCGCCTGAGCGTCAACGTTTGTGAGCATCGTGTAGTGCCGATCGATCGCACGCTGCACGGCGAGGCCGTCCGCGAGCTCCAGCGTCACGCCCCGCTGCGCCTTCTCCATAACAGCGCGAGCGAGCGTCTCATCGCTCGCATCCGTGGTCGCTACGTGCAGCCGCCCCATCTCGTCGAGCCGGTATGGGAATACATTGTGATCACGCACGAAACTCGCATCGAGGCTGTCGATCGCAGCATGCTCGGGCTCGAGATCATCGAGGTCAAGCAGGGTGACGCCGAATTGCAATCCCAGCGCTGCATTCACCTGGCTCGGCGGCACGCCGAGATCGAGCAGGATCTCTCCCAGCTTGCGCCGGTCGCGGCGGCGCTGCGCCTTCAGCGCCTTGTTGATCACGTCGGCAGTCGCGCCACCTTGCTGAATCAGCAGCTCCCCCAGCCTGCTCACGGTCGCGCGCTGCCCAATCGACATGTCGTGCTGCGCAGGCGGCGCAGATGGAGGCACGCCGATCCGGCCGGCCTCGGCCCTTCGCCGCTCTCGCCGAGAGAATCTCACCACCAACAATTCCCCCCAGCTCTTGCTGGGCTGTGTGCGTCTAGTGGAATCCCCGCTCGGGGCGTCTCGAGGTCAACCAACTCCCACTCGAGGCGTACCGTGCCTATCATCCGTGGCACGTTGAGCATAATCGTTCCCAGGCTGTGGAATGGGTAGACGCATCAGCGGCATGCCCGCTAGGCCAGATGCATCAGGCGCCAGTGAGGCGGATGCGCTGAGCAATGCGCCCGCAGATCGCCAGATTCGTGTGCTCATCGTCGAGGACCACCGCATGTTCTCGGAGGCGTTGCGCGCCGCCCTCGACACGAGTGACGACATCGCGGTCACGGCGGCGATGGATACCGCCACCAGCGGCGTCGAGGAGGCCAAGCGCAGCCGCCCCGATGTTGTGCTGATGGACTATCGACTGCCCGACGGCGACGGGGTCGACGCCGCACGACGCATCAAGCAGGTGCTCCCCGACACCAAGATTGTGATGCTCAGCGGCACACTCGACGACACCGTGCTCCGCGAGGCGATCCAGGCGGGCTGCTCCGGGTACCTCACCAAGGGCCACGCCATCGAGGAGCTGATCCTCGCGGTCCGCGCCGCGCACCGCGGCGAAGCGCTCATCTCGCCGCAGATGCTGAGCCGGCTGCTCGATCGTGCCAGCGACCGCACCCGGCCCGGTGCCGACCTCACGTCGCGCGAGACCGAGGTCTTACGACTGCTCGCCGACGGACTCTCCAATCAGGCGATTGCCGAGCGGCTCGGCATCCGCCTCGCCACGGTGCGCAACCACGTGCAGAGCGTCATCGAAAAACTCGAAGCGCATTCCAAGCTGGAGGCCGTGGCGACCGCGCTGCGTCTCGGCCTCATCCAGTCGCCGAACATGCACCGGTTCTAGCCGCGAACCTCGGGCAACCAGCAGCGAATCGTCGTCCCCGCGCCGGGCTTGCTCTCCACCTCGAGGCTGCCGCCTGCCACGACAGCACGCTCGTGCATCGACCGCATGCCGAGATGTCCCGGCAGCGCGTGACGGATCGCCTCACTCGGGTTGAACCCCACGCCGTCGTCAACCACAGTCAGCTGCACGCCGCCCACCGCATCCGTCAATGACACCGTGACGTGCGTCGCCTGCGCGTGCTTCAGCACGTTGCTCAGCGCTTCCTGCGCCACGCGGTACAGCACGATCTGCATTGCCCCGTCGAGCTCTTTGGTGATCGTGCTCGTGACGCGCGTCTGCGGCTCACCGCCGGGGAACACCTCGGCGATGTAGCGCGTGATCGCGCGCCCCAGGCCCACCTGCTCAACCGGCGCTGCCTCGAGCCGGAACAGCAGTGCACGCAAGCGCGAGATGGTGTCCGTGACCGCGTCCTCGATCGTCGCCAGCTGCTCCGCGAGCTGCGGCGTTTCCACGCGCCTGCGCATGATCTGCAGCCGCACGCCGATCGCCGCCATCGCCTGAATGGAGTCGTCGTGCACGTCGACGGCGATGCGACGCCGCTCCTCCTCCTGCGCCGACACCAGGTGCTCGAGCAACGCGCGCCGCTTCTGATCCACCTGCTCGAGCAGCGCCGCGGTGAGCCGCAGATTCTCCTCGTTCTGCCGCCGCTGCTCGATCTCACCCTGCAACCGCTCCACCAGCCGCGCGTTCTCAATTGCAAGCGCCGCCCGGTCGGCGAGCTCCTGCGCGAACCCGCGATCGCGCTCGCTGTGCGGCTCGGAACCGCGATGCCGCCACAGACCGAGCGTGCCGATGACCTGACCGCCGACGCGCAGCGGGCAGATCAGCGCCGTGTACAGCCCGACCGCGTCCAGCGCCGCGCGGGAGGCCTCCGGCATCGGCGCCAGCGCATCGGAGAAGCGTTCGCCGGCCAGCTGGATGGGCTGCGCCTCCGTGAGCACGGTGGAGTACGGGACCAGTGCGGTGATGTCGCCCGGCAGCGTCTGCAGCGCGGCGCGCACGGTCGCCGCCACCGACTCGTCGGTGTCGTAGGCCGCCATCAACGTCATGGCCTCGCCGTCCTCGGCGACGAGCCGGATCACGGCCGTATCTCCCAGGAACGACGCCACCAGCTGCACCACCGACTGCAGGAGGCTGGAGATGTCGGTGATCGTTTCGGCCAGGCGGGCGGAGAGGTCGGACAACGCCTGGGAGCGCACCAGGTCGCGGCGCATCGGTCCCTTCGCGATCTCGAGCGACGGCCTCTCCACGACTTCCTCGTTCAACACTCAGCGCACTCCCCGGACGGACTCGGCGTAGGCCGGGTCCGGCGGCGGTGGGTGCGGCGCCGCCTCCGCGGCGCTGCGCAGCCGTTCGACCAGCGCGAACACCATCTCCTCCAGCTCCATCAACGGCATGCCGAGATGGCCATAGCCGGTGCGCTGCAGCGCGTCCGCAATCGAATTCTCGTCCAAACCCTTGATGAGGTACTCGCTGGCGCCCGCCAGGAGCATCTCGAGCACCACCTCGCGTTCCGCGTGCGCCGAGAACGCGACAATCCTCGCCTTCGGGTGATAGGCGCGGACGATTCTCGCCGCATTGGGGCCGCCGCCCTTCGGCATGCGAACGTCGAGCAGCGCCGCATCGATCCGGCCGTTGCGGGCGATGTCCCCTGCCTCGTCGGGGTCGCGGGCCACACCGGCAAGCTCGAGCGTCGGGTACGAGAGGATGAGATCGGCCAGCGCCGCGCGCATGGCCGGATCGTTCTCACAAACGAGGACGCGCGTCATCGACCCCGCTTGACCTCATCACCTCGATTGACGCCCCAAAGCTCGTCCCTGTCCTGAAACGCCCGCTGCTGGCAGCTGGCCGGATTCTCGTGTCGCGGTACCAGGACAGCACCGCGGCCAAACCACACCGGAGTGTACGCGCATCCCCAAAGCCTGCAAATAACTGAAACGTCTGCGTTCGCAATTGATTGCGGCCGCCATATGCGCGGCCCGCCCGCCGGGACTGCTGTGAGTCAGTGGCCGTGAGGTGGAGCGAGAGCCCGAACGCTCGAGGTGCCGTCCAGCTCACCCGCCGATGATGAC
The DNA here is from genome assembly GCA_019234035.1 of Candidatus Dormiibacterota bacterium. GTDB lineage: Bacteria > Chloroflexota > Dormibacteria > Aeolococcales > Aeolococcaceae > JAFALX01. The sequence goes on from JAFALX010000272.1 coordinate 3,639, forward strand.
GTATTCGAGGCGTTACCGCCATTTGCAGCATTAGAACCGTTTGAGCCATTGGTGCCGTTGCTGCCGTTGCTTCCGGTCGCCCCCGCCGTGGCCAGCAGCGTGCTGGCCGGCGTGGCGGTGCCGATCGCGTCCGCGTGATGGAGTGCACTCGGCATTCCCAACGCGAATCCCTGCCCTGCCGTCACGCCGAGATCGCCCATGAGCTCGATGTCCTCCGCGCTCTCCAGGCCCTCCGCAATGACGATCGCGCCGGTGGCCGTGGCGAAGGTCACCAGTGCGGCAATCGCGGCCACGTTGCCGTCGACCGTCTTGCCCGGGCCGCGGCTCAGCGTGCCCGCCACCTTGATGAACTCCGGCCGCGCGGTGGCGAGGACCTCGATCGTCGAGTGCCCCTCCCCCACGTCGTCGATGGCGAAGCGGAACCCGTGGTATCGGTAGCTGCTGAGCACCGCACGGAGACGCGCGCGATCGGTGACCGCCTCACGCTCGCTGAGCTCGAGCACGATCTCGTCGGGCCGGCGCCCGGCCCAGTTGAGCAGCAGGAACATCTGGTCGATGTCGTGCAGCGGGTCGGTCAGCGCCAGCACGCCGACGTTGACGAAGAGCAGCGCACCCCGCGGCAGCTCGCGGGCGCCGTCGACGGCGGCGCGCCGCGCCA
>JAFALX010000300.1 GCA_019234035.1 Candidatus Dormiibacterota bacterium
CAGCACGAAGGAACCGGTGCCGTATGTGTTCTTGCTCATGCCGCGGCGCACGCATGCCTGGCCGAACAGCGCCGCCTGCTGATCACCCGCGACCCCGGCGATCGGGATGCGCAGGCCGCACAGCGCCTCGGGGTCCGTCTCGCCGAGCACGCCCGCGCTGTCGCAGATCGCCGGCAGCGCCGCCTGAGGCACGCCGAACATCTCGCAGAGCTCCGGGTCGAAGCGGCCGCGACGCAGGTCGTACAGCAGGGTTCGACTCGCGTTACTGGCATCTGTGGCAACAACTCGGCCGGCGGTGAGGCGGGCGATGAGCCAGCAGTCCACGGTGCTCGCGCAGATCTCGCCCCGCGCGGCGCGCTCGCGCAGCGCCGGCCGCTCGCGGAACAGCCACTCGAGCTTCGTCGCGGTGAAGTACGGGTCGAGCACCAGCCCGGTCCTGCGCCGCACGGCCTCCTCCTCGCCGCGATCGCGGTGCTCCGCGCAGATCCGAGCGCTGCGCCGGCACTGCCACACGATGGCGGGCGCAACGGGTTCGAGGGTGCCGCGGTCGAACACCACAAGCGTCTCGCGCTGGTTGGTGATGCCCAGCGCGACCGGCGCCACCTCGGCGTCACGCAGCAGGTCCGTGGTTGCCTGGCGCACCGACTGCCAGAGGGCCTCGGCGTTCTGCTCCACCCAGCCGTCGTGCGGGTAGCTGACCGGCACCTCCGCGTAGGCGCGCTGCGCCACCTCTCCGCCGGTCGTGACCAGGAGACAGGTCGTGCCCGACGTTCCCTGGTCGACCGCGAGCACGAGCTGCTGCGACACTCCGGGAATCGTACCGGCGGTCGCTGCCGACAGGGCGGCGCCGAGCCGCTCTCGGGAGCTGCCCTAGCGCGCTTGAGCCGGAGCCGCTCCCGCCGCGAGCATGCGGTCGATGGCGCGGCGGGCTCGAGCCGCGATCGCGGGCTCGACGGTCACGCGCGGCGACAGGCGCTCCAGTGACATCAGCACCTTGTCGAGCGTGATGCGCTTCATGTAGGGGCAGACCGCGTCATCGCTGGCGGCGACGAAGCGCTTGCCCGGGGCCTGCTGCGCCATGCGGTGCATGATCCCGACCTCGGTGGCGACGATGAAGGTCTGCGCCGGCGACGTCGCGGCGCGGCGCACCATGCCCTCGGTCGACGTGACCACGGTCGCGGCGCCGTCGAGGTCGCCCGACGACAAGCGGTACAGCGTCGACGTCGTGCATCCGCACTCGGGATGGATGAGCAGCTCGGCACCGGGGTTGGCGCGCCGCTTCGCCGCAAGACGGTCCGGGTCGATTCCGGCGTGCACGTGGCACTCGCCCATCCAGATGTGCATGCGACGTCCGGTGAGTCGCTCGACGTGCGCGCCGAGGAACATGTCCGGGCAGAAGAGAATCTCGCGGTCCTCGGGGATGCTGCGCACCACGGCCTCCGCGTTCGACGAGGTGCAGCAGTAGTCGGACTCAGCCTTCACCTCCGCCGTCGTGTTGACGTAGGACACGACGACCGCTCCCGGATGTTGTGCCTTCCACTGCCGCAGCTGCTCGGCGGTGATCGTCCCGGCGAGCGAGCAGCCCGCCTCGAGATCGGGCAGGAGCACGACCTTCTTCGGCGACAGGATCGCCGCTGTCTCCGCCATGAAGTGCACGCCGCAGAAGACGATGACGTCGGCGTCGGTGGCCGCCGCCTGCTGAGAGAGCCCGAGCGAATCGCCGACGAAGTCCGCGGCGTCCTGCACCTCGGGCAGCTGGTAGTTGTGGGCCAGGATCACCGCGTTGCGCTCTCGGCGCAGCTCGTCGATCCGCATGCGCACACTCGTCTCGGTGTCGACGATCGCGACCACTGTTCTCTCCACAACCGGCGCCGGTTCCCGTCCGGCACCCCTGCCACCGGTTTAGGTCAATCTGACCTTAGCCAAGTATAGCAAGGATGCCGGTCGGCGATGGCGGCCCCGGGTCAGATGACCTCGGGCGTCGCCGTCGGCGCGGACTGGTTCGGGTTCTGCAGCTGGCTCTGCTTCCAGTACCCGCCCACGCGCACGTAGTTGTCGATGAAGTCCTGCTTCTGCCCTTCCTGGGAATCGTGGTGATCAACCTGCCCGTCGCCGGCGAGGTACTCGTCGGTGATGAGCGTGAGCGTGCCGTGCACGACGAGCGTGCCGTTGTTGCACCCGGCGTTCGCGACGGTGAGCGAGTCGAGCTTGTCGACCTCGCGCTCGGTCCAGTGGTTGGCCTCGAGCTGCTGTGCCAGGTACGTCTGGATCGCCTGCAGCGCCGCGCCGGTCGCCACGATGTCGGGATTGGCGTCCTCGGGGTTCGCCTCGAACGCGATGATCTGATTGTCGATGCCGGTCCAGATCTGCTGGGCCTCCGCCTGGCTCACGCAGCCGGAGCCCTGCGCGCGCACGGCGCCGGATGCGCCCGACGGTGGCGTCGCAGCGGCACGGGACGACCCACAGGCGGCGACGACTGACGCACAGAGTGCACACGCGGCGATGGTTGCCGGGAGCCGCGACGTGGAGACGCGCATGCGGTCATTGTGCCGTCAGCCGCCGCCGTGTCCGGTGCCACGCAACCGAAACCGGACGGCTGCGCTCGATCGGATACGGTTGCCGTGTGCGCGCATTCACCCGGCCGCTGGCCATGTTCGCCACACACCAGCCGCTGACCACGCGCGGCCTCGTCAACGCCGGCGCCATCGTGGTGCTGAGCGGGTGCGCCGCCGCGGGGATCGGCGTCGGCACCAGCGTGCTCGACGGCAGCGGGCTCTCGGGGGTGGTCAGCTCGCTTCTGGTCCCGCTGCTGTTCCTCGCGTACTGGGGCGTGCAGGCCTGGCTCATCGACGCGGGCGCCGGCATGCTCGGCCGGGCCGGCAGTCGCAGGGCGATGCTCGTCGCCAGCGCACCCGCGTTTCGCACGTGGATCGTGTACGCGCTGGTCACCCTCGTCGAGGCGGCGGCAGCTCGGTCCGAGGGAGCAGGGTCGCCGCTCGCCATCGCTCTCACGGTGCTGACGCTGCCGGTGCTGCTCTGGTTTCTGGCGCTGACGGTGCGGGCGGTCCGCGACGTCTATGACGTCCCGGCGATCAACGCCTTCGCGCTCGCCCTGCTCCCCTACGCCGCCGTGGCCCTCGCGCTCGTCATCGTGAGCGCAGCCGGCGGCCTGTTCCGCGGCTGAGCCGGTCTCAGCTCCCTTCGGGGCGGCGGTTCCCGCGCTTTCTGCCCGAGACACCCGGACGGCGGCGGGTGGTCTCGTCGGATGCACCCCGGGCCGCGTCGCCCTCAGCCGCTGTGCCGCGGCGCCGGCCGGAGACGCCGGGGCGGCGGCGGGGCTGCTGGGCCGGCGACGCTGCGGCATCCGCGGCCGGCGCCGCGGGCGGCTCCGCCGTGACGTCCGGGCTCGCCGTTTCGGCGGGCTCGGGACCTTTCGCCGCCGGCCGCCTCGCCCGCCGGGCGGCGGGCGCCGCCACCGATGCCTCGACGGGCGAGGCGGGCACGATCGCGGCCGGCACGACCGCTTCGGCTCCGAGCGCCGCCTGGGGCAGCGGAGACGTCCGCTCCAGCGCCACGGCCAGGGGCAGCATCACGAGGAACACGGCGCCGACCGCGAGGCCGAGGTCGATCACCACGTCGAGGCCGAACGCCGCGACCAGCGGGAAGGCGTTGGGGAAGAGGCCGCTGATCGCGAGCACCGCAAAGCCGGCGCCGAGCGTGGCGGCGGAGATGGCGATCGGACGGCCCACCCCGGCGATCGCGACGCCGGCGGACTCGTCCGGGTCGAGGCCCTGGCGCCGAGCCTCGTAGAAGCGGCTGAGCAGCATGACGCCGAACTCGGTGCCGAGCGCGATGACCAGGCCGCCGAGCACGACGGTGAGCGGGTTCAGCGAGCCCAGCGTGGCGCCGGCAGCGCCGGGGAGGCGTCCGAGCAGCAGGAGGACCAGCGGAGCCCACCCGGCAGCCAGCACCGCCGGCACGAGCGGCAGCAGGGCACGGCGTGGCTCACGGAAGATCGCCCACAGCGCCAGGGCGACGGCCGCCAACGGCACGAGGTTCAGGAGGTACGCGCGGTTGACCAGGTTGTCGTACGCGGTCGTTGCGAGCACCGCGAGGCCCGCGGGGCGGGCCACCATGCCGTTGGGCGGGGTCGCCACCTCCTTGGCGATGTCATCGACGAGCTGAGCCTCCTCGGTGACGGACGACGCGCGAACCCCGAGCGCGATGCGCGCCACGGTGGGGTCGATCGACGTCGTGTCGCTCGTGATGAAGCGCTGCTGGAACTGGTCCACCGGCGGGCAGCCCTGCGTGTCCGGTCCGATCGGGCCGACCAGCACGCGCGAGAGCAGCGGGAACAGCCGCAGCTCACAGAGGAACCTCGTTTGCTGTTTCGGCGCCGGCTGCGAGCCACCGGATGAGGGGGCGGGGGTCGCGGTCGCCGAGGGGCTGCCGCTCGCCGAGGGGCTGCCGGACGCGCTGGGCGTCGGCGTCGGTGTCGTGGCCGCGAGCCGGGCCGAGGCGCGGCGCGAGAAGGCCGCGGGCGAGGGACTCGGACTTGGGGTGGGCGTTGGCGTGGCGCTCGGCGACGGCGCCGCTGAAGGGCCAGGCGATGGAGGCGCCGATGCGGCGGGAGACTGGGAGGCCTGGACGCACTGCTGTGCGGACGTCGCGGCCGTCCCGCTCGCGCTGGCGATGAAGAAGTCGGCAACCGACGTCGCCGTGGCCACCGTGCTCTGGTGCGCCGTGCGCAGCTCGGCCGCCACCTGGCACTGCCATTGCACGTTCTGTGGCGTCCCCGCCTGGCTGTACGGCCCCGCGACCTGGCCCTGCACGTAGACGTCGACCTCGTTGGTGTAGCCCGTCTGCGCCTGCACGGTCTGGATGTTCACCAGCTCCGGCAGCGACGGCGAGACGAGCTGCTGCACGTCGGTCTGCACCGGGACGAAGTGCAGCGCGATCCAGCCGCCGAGTGCGAACACCCCGGCGAGCGCGGTCACGCCGCGCCAGTTGTCCGCAATGGCGATCGTGCGTGCGGGTGTGACGACCGCCGGTTCACCGCCTGAGGCCGGGGCGGCGCCGCGGCGGCTGGACCACACCGCAAGCGGCAGCGCGATGAACAGCCCCGCGAGCCACGCGAAGATCACACCCGCGACCAGCACGAGCGCGAACTCCGCAACGAGCGGGACGGCAACGAGCGGTCCGCCGTCGATGCCGCTGACGAGGGCCAGCGCAAGCAACCCCGCGATGGTGGCGACGCCGGCGACCATCGTCGCCCGCCCCGCGCTCTGCAGCACCGTGCGAAGCGCCGACTCGGTGTCGTCGGTCCGCGCGCGCTCCTGATCGAAGCGCGCCACGAACTGCACCGAGTAGTCGACGGCGAGTCCCACGAGAACGGGCACGCCGGCGAGAACGGCCGGTGTGATCGGCGTGCCGGTCAGCAGTGAGACCCCCACGGTCAGCACCGTGGCAGCCACGGCGGCGAGCAGCGGCCACGCGCGGCCGCGCACGCGGAACAGCGCGATCAGGATGACGAGCATGACCACCAGCGCGACCGGGAACAGGATCGCGAGCAGCTGCGTCATGGAGCGCACGAGGCCCTGTGCGAGCAACGGCGCGCCCGCCGAGGTGAAGGGCAGGCGTGCGTCATGAAAGGCCGAGTTGCACGCGGCATCCTGCTGGGCGGTGGCGCCCCCGCACTCGGTCGGCTGCAGCGGGCCGAGCCTCTGCAGCGCCTGCAGCGAGCTCGAGCCCAGCGAGCGCGTGTACGCATCGCTTGCGATGCCGTGCGCGAGCTCGCCGTTCACCTTGTCGAGGAGCGTGCTGACGTTGCACGGGTTGTTACAGCCTTTGGCACCAACCGTCTGGCCGTCGACATACTCCGGCTTCACCCGGATGGCGAGTATCTGCAGCGAGTCGCTGCCCGACGAGGGCTGCGGCAGCACCGCTGCCCAGGAACCCTTCGGAGAACAGAACGCCCCGCTGCCGACCTTGGGGCAGTTGGGCAGGTCGAGCAGCGAACGCTCGAAGAACACCTGGCAGCTCGGCGTGATCTTCAGCAGCGCCGCGATCTGGTCGTCGCAGTCG
>JAFALX010000333.1 GCA_019234035.1 Candidatus Dormiibacterota bacterium
CCGGCACGCCGCTCGCCATCGCCTCGAGCAACACGATGCCGAAGCTCTCGCGGCCCGTCGCCGGGGAGCAGAAGACATCGGCCGACGCGTAGTGGCGCGGGAGCATCTCGTTTGACACGTGCCCCTGGAACAGGACGTCGGGAATGCCCAGCGCCTCGCACTGCCGCTCGTATCCCCAGCGCATCGGTCCGTCGCCCACCACGACGAGTCGAACACCGGCGCGCTCGCGGCGGAGCAGCCCGTACGCCTCGAGCAGCGTGGGGAAGCCCTTGCGCGTCTCGAGCCGGCCGACGAACAGCACCGTACGCCAGCCGGCGGCGCGAGCCCCATCGAAGGGCGGGAGCTTGGGGTTGAACCGCGTCGTGTCGATGCCGTTGGGCACGATCTGGTAGTCGCCCTCGAAGTAGCGCGCCACGAAGTCGCGCGCCGGCTCGCTCACCGCGATCCTCGCGTGCAGCCGTTGCACATAGCGCTTGAGGAACGGCCGGCCGTAGTAGTAGCCGAGATTGCTGCGGGCCATCGCATGAAACGTCCCGACGTTGGTGCCGCGGTTGAAGCGCAGCACGCTGAGCGGCAGCGACGGCACAAGTGGCTCGTGGTAGTGAACGACGTCGAAGTCGTACTCATTGAGGATGGTGCGGATGCGCCGCACCATGTGGAACGAGAGGCTGATACGCGCCACCGACCCGTTGCTGCGCACCGCCACGCTGCGACCGAACCGGATGTAGCCGGAAATGCCGTGATCGTCGTCGACCCGGGACGACGGCGCGAGCACGGTCACCTCATGACCGCGATGGCGCAGCTCGTCGGAGAGATGACGCACGTGCTCGGTCACCCCGCCGGGGTGCATGAAGTCGTAGGGCGAGACCTGGCAGATTCTCACGACGCCGCAATCATGGGGCCTGGTGTCCTACGACCGCCAGATGGGATCGAGCACGTGCCACTGATCGGGGTGCTCGCGGATCACCCGCTCGATCAAAGCCAGCAGCTCGAGGCAGACACGGCGCACCTCCTCCTCACGCGGGGCTTCGGTCGAATAGCGGATCTCCGGGTACGGCACACCGCGGAAGCGCTGCCCCGTGCGAAAGATGACCACCGGAACGATCGGCGCATTGGCCCGAATGGCGATCTCGACGACACCGATCGGAATCGGTGCCGGCTGCCCGAAGAACGGCAGCATCTCACCGTTGCCGATGAGGTCGCGGTCGATCGCCATGGCCACGTCGATGCCGTTCTTGAGCGAGCGAAACACCTCGCGCATCGCGGCGGCACCGAGCCGGCGCGCCGTGTGCGGATCGCTCTCGCGCATGGCCGCGGCGTCGATGGGAATGACCTTGACTCCCTGATGGCCACGCGCGCCGATGACGCGGTCGAAGAGTTGCTGCGGACGCAGCACCTCTGCCAGCAGCGCCATCGGATGCCCCAACGCGTTCCATGCGGCAAGCCCGACCTCCCACGAGCCGTAGTGCAGCGAGGCCATCACCACGCCGGTGCCCCCGGCGCGCTCACGCGCAGCGTGGTAGTTGTCGAGGTGCTCGATGTCTATGCGCGCCGGGAGATCGGTGCGGTTCGACGACATCGCCATCACGTCGATCCAGCTGTGCGTCAGGTTGCGCAGGTTGCGGCGCACCGCCTTCTTCAACATGCGCTCGCTCGCCTTCGGCAGGACGTGCGCCATGTTGTCTCGCAGCGGATCGAGCCGACCCGGCATGGTGGTGACGAAGAAGTCGGCGACGCGGTCGCCGAGCCAGTACGACACCGGGGTCGGCAGCACGCCGACCATCGCCTCCGCACCGCGGTATGCGTAGTACGGCAGCATGTCCTGGCGGCGGCGCCACCAGCGCGACAACGGGACCGACCCGGGACCCGGGCGCGTCACCGCGCCCGCGTCCTGCCCCATTGAGCGCTACCCGCCCAGCGGCGGGACCGCAACCACCTCGGCGTCCGCGGCAAGCGGGTCGAGCGCCACCCTGCCGTTGCCCGAGCGCGCCGGCGTTGGGGTCGCGATGAACTCCTCGGTCATGTGCCGCGCCACCTCGTCGGTGAACTGCTTCGGCGGTGACTTCATGAAGTATGCCGACGGGCCCTCGAGCGTCCCGCTCAGCCCGCGATCGATGCCGAGCTTCGCGCAGCGCACCGCGTCGATGACGATGCCGGCGCTGTTGGGCGAGTCGTGCACCTCGAGCTTGAGCTCTGCGTTCAGCGGCACGTCACCGAAGGAACGTCCCTCGAGCCGGATGTACGCCCACTTGCGGTCGTTGAGCCAGGGCACGTAGTCCGACGGACCGATGTGGATGTGCTTGTCCTCGAGCGGCTGGTCGAGCTGCGAGCGCACGCTGTTGGTCTTGCTGATCTTCTTGCTCACCAGGCGCTCGCGCTCGAGCATGTTGAGAAAGTCGGTGTTGCCGCCGAAGTTCAGCTGGTACGTGTTCTCGATCTCGACGCCGCGCTCCTGGAAGAGCCGCGTCAGGACGCGGTGCAGGATCGTCGCGCCCACCTGCGACTTGATGTCGTCGCCGATGATCGGACGCCCCACCTTGCGGAAGCGGTTCTGCCAGTAGTCCTCGCGCGCGATGAACACCGGCATGCAGTTGACGAACGCGCAGGGCGCGTCGAGCACCTGCTCCGCGTACCAGCGCACGGCCTCCTCGCTGCCGACGGGCAGGTAGTTCACGACGACGTCGGTGCCGGTGTCCTTGAGGATCTGCGCGATGTCCGCGGTGGAACCTGGCGCCTTCTTGATGACCTCGGAGAGGTATTTGCCGAGCCCGTCATGCGTCATGCCGCGCTGCACGGGCACGTTCATGTGCGGCACGTCGGCGAACTTCACCGTGTTGTTCTGGCCGCTGAAGACCGCCTCGGACAGGTCCTTGCCGACCTTGTCCGCATCGATGTCGAACGCGGCGGAGATCTCGATGTCCGAGATGTGATACCCGCCGAGATCGACGTGCATCAACCCGGGGACCTTGGTCTCCGGGTCGGCGTGACGGTAGTACTCGAGACCCTGAATGAAGGACGAGGCGCAGTTCCCCGCGCCGATGATCCCTACCCTGACCTTGCTCATGACGAACCCTCGGTGATCGAATTTGTGGTTGGCGGCTCCGCGAGCTGCTCACCGCCGAAGGCGATGAGTCGAGTGAACTGCGACTGATGTTCCGCGATGGCCTCGCGGTCGAGGCTGCAGAAGACCTCACGGCCTTCGCGCCGCGTGGTGATGACCTGCGCCTTGCGCAGGATGCGCAGGTGCCAGCTGAGCAGCGGCTGGCTCACCTGGCAGTACACGGCGAGCTCGGACACGCGGAGCTCCGGGGTGGTGGCGAGACGCTCGACGATCATCAGCCGGGTGGGGTTCGCGAGGCCCTCGAAGTGGACGGAGAGATCGTGGGCACCGGCGGCGATGCTGCCGGGGAGCGCCATCCGCGGGCGCCGGGTGGGGCGGGTGGGTGTTATCACATGCATAACCGAATCTTTCATAAAGGCTACGTTATGGATCCTAGCGGAGCCGCGCTCCGCAGCGCAAGCCGCGGGTGCTCAGCCCGCCTCTGACGCCTGCGCCGGTCCGGGTTCCTGATCCTGCGCGGCGTCCGCGGGAGCCAAGCCCTCCGCCTCGTCAGGGGTGTTGTCGGACGCGTCCGCTGGGGCCTGGTCGTAGTCGCCGACGACGAAGCCGATCAGCCGGAGCACCGTGGCGCTGACCACGATCACGACCACGAAGCCGGCGGCGGCCAGCCCCACGGCCAGCAGGACGGCGGTCGTGTCGAGCAGCACGCGACCTAGTGTGGTGAACCGGAGGTTCCGACCCGCCTACGATGGGCCGCGTGACGAGCTCGCCGCTCCCGTCCGTCGATCTGCCCGCCGCCGCGGCGGATGACGCCGTGCTGCACATGCGTCGGGGCCGCCTCGTCTTCAGGGCGCGGCGTCCCGCCGCACTGGTCCTGCCGCTCGCCGTCGTCACCGAGACCGCCGGGATCATCTGTCTGATCGCCGGCGCCACCATCGGCTGGTTCATCGTCGCGGCGCCGGTCGTGACGCTGCTTGTGACCGCTCTCATGTTCCGGCCGAGCCTCGAGCTGACCCGCGACGGCCTGGTGCAGCGGCAGTATCCGTTCAGCAGCCTCACCCGCTGGGACGCGATCGATCACGTCGGCATCACCCGCGCGGGCAATCGCGAGATCCTCGCCTACAAGCTGGTGGACGGTGTGGCACCACCGCGGCGTCAGCCCGCGGCCGCCATGCTGCGCGCCAACAACCAGGCCTACGACGGCGGCTTCTTCGCCGACTCCCTCGCTGCAAGCAGCGACAGGGTTCTGGCGGCGATCGAGCTGTTCCTCGCCTCGCCGGAGCGGAGGGCGGAGCTCCCCGAATCGCGCCGCTGAGCATCGGCGGCGGCAGCGTTCACGATCCGCAGCAGCGCCGTCGCCACGAAGGCTGGATCGAAGTCTCGGGTCCGCTCGGGATTGCGGTGCGCCGCCTCGGCGCGCACGTCCGGCTCGAGCGACCAGAGCACCGCGCCCGCAAGCTCGCGAGGTGAGCCCGGCGGCACGAGTCGCGCGGTCGCGCCCGAGGTGACCTCGGGCATCGCGCCGGCGTCGGCGCCGACGACCGGCAGCCCGCTCGCCATTGCTTCGACGGCCGCATAGCCGAACGTCTCCTGCGCGCTCGGCAGACAGAAGCTGTCGGCGCGCGCGTAGAACTGCGGCGCCGCCTCCGGCGGCACGAATCCATGCAGGTAGCACCCGTCGAGATACCGTGCGCGGCGCTCCAGTGCACGCAGCTCCGGACCGTTGCCGACGATGTCGAGACGAGCGTCGGGTCGCATCGCACGAACCAGCGGCCACGCGGCGAGCAGGTCGAGCACACGCTTGCGCGGATACAGGTGGGCGACGCAGAGCACCCGGGTGCCGTCGCGGGCGCGCGGCGGCAGCGAGCCGCGCCACTCGTCGACGTCGAACGGCTCCGGAACGACATGCACGACCGCAGGGTCCGCGCCGTACTCGCGAATGACGGACGCCGCGGCGAAGTGCGACGGCGCAACAACGGCGTCCGCCTCGCGCGCGCCCGTCATCTCGATCACCAGGCTGCGCACCAGCAGCGCGCGCACCAGCACGTTCTCGTTGGGGAGCACGCCCGCGTAGAGCGCCTTGACGAGCTCGATGAAGGGCAGGCCGGCGTGCGCGGCCATCTCCCGGCCCGCGCCGTCGACGCCCAGCACCGCGTCGTAGCCGGCCAGCTCCGCGGGGCGCGACGGGCGCGCGACCATCGAGGGCAGCGAGGGCCGCGCGGGCACGGCGACAACCGCGCTGATCACGCCGGCCTCCACGAGGGCGCGGCGCAGCCGCAAGATCGCCACCGCCGTGCCGGATCCGCGCGCGACGTCGAGCGCGCCACGAGTGACGATGGCGACGCGCTGAATCCCGTGGTCCGCCGTGACAGTGCGTGGGTGATGGGGGTACGTGCCCGACAGCGTATCGGCAGCAGTCAGAGCGCTGCGGCCGATGATCGGACGAGGACCTGCGCCGGGCGGCGGCGACGCTGCAGGATCACCACAGCGCCCGAAGTCGCCAGCACAGCGATGAGCACCACCGGCACGAGGCGGCCCGGCGGCGCCGCCGAGTAATTGCCAATGTCGGCACGAGCCGCGAGGTCGAGGGCGATCCAGCCCAGGAGCAGCGCCAGGATCCGCGGACCCGGCCGGCGGGCGCCGTCGGCGGCGGCGGCTCGAGCCAGGCACCAGACCATCGGCACGCTCAGCACGACGAGGTCCTGCGCCAGCAGGTGCGGAGCAGCCAGCAGCGACAGCGCCGTGGCGGCGGCGAGCGACACCTCGAGAGTGGCCGGGTCTCGTCGCGTCACGGCACCCAACCGGAACCCGGCGACGAGCGCGAGCAATCCCGCAGCGACTGCGAGCGCATACGCCGCCGGCCCGTCGCCCAACCACGACGCGAACAAGCCGAGAAATCCCAGCAGCATGCGCACCGGGGTCACGCCCATCGAGAGCCAGGGCGCCCGCAGCGCGGCGATCACCCCGGCCGGCCCGACCGCGAGCAGGGTCGCCAGCGCCACCGCGGCGACGCCGGCGCCCGCACCGGCGAGCATGCGCCGGTCGCGCCGGCCGAGCAGCCACGCCACGAGCACGATCGCGAGATGGGGCTTCGCAAGGAGCATCCCGACCGCAAGTGAGGCGCCACCGAGCGCGGAGCGGTTGCGCCGCCAGCTCACGTAGGCGAACGCGAGCCCGAGCGCGGACAGGCCGTCCCACTGCCCCTGGACGAACAGCATCGCGGTCCCGACCCCTGCCACCGCCGCCGCAGCCGCGGCCAGGCGGATGGGGCCCGGTGTGGATTCGGGCCATGGCGCCGCGCGGACGACAAGCGCCACGGCGACAACGACGAGACCGAGCTGCAGCAGCGACCAGAGGCGAAACGACGCGTCGAGGCTCAGCAGGCTGAAGGGCGCGGCGACAACGGCCGCCAGCGGCGCATCGACAAAGCGATTGCCCGCGAACTGTGCGCCGTGAAGACCGAGCGCGGCCCCCTGGGCGGTCTGTCCCGCGGGGTCGTACAGATCGTCGCCGTGCCCCGCGCGCCACTGCGTCGCGGCGACGTACGTCGGCGTGTAGTCGGCGGCGGCGATCTGACCCGGCGTGGCGTGGAGCCAGGTGCTGAACCACGACGCGATCACGACGCCGGCCACGCCGGCCACGAGCATCGCGATCACACGAGAGCGGGACATCGGCGGCCCATCGACTGTACGGGCCGGATTCCCCGGCCGCGCAGGTCGCGATCCTATTGCGACCTCACCTCCATCTGCCCGATCAGGTCGCGCACGCGGTTCCAGCGCGCCTGGTACCTGCTCCCGAAGCGCTCGTCCGCGCGACGCCGCTTGCGTGAGCCCTCGGGGTATCGCCGCCTCGCCCACGGCGAGGTGGGCTTTGCCAGCCGTACCGCCGAGATCAGGGCGAGGAAGGGGACCATCACACCCAGCGCGCCGGTGACCGGCTTGCCCTTGTAGACGGCGATGAGCACGAACACGAAGTTGAGGGCGACGGCGACCGAGCCCTCCCAGTCGATGCCGTGCTCGAGGTCGCCGACCCCGAGCGGCGTGAAGTTGGTGAGCAGCAGCCCAGACACCGCGATCGCGACGAACACCGCGTCGACCGAGAGCCGTCCTTCCGCGGTCCAGTAGACATCGTCGAGGCGCAGCCACAGCGCGAACTCGTCAAGGGTGAGCGCGGCGCCGACCCCGAAGAGGGTGGCCAGGCCGGCGGCGGCCAGGCCTGTCGTCGCGTATGCGAACTGCAGGCCCCCCGCGATGATCATGATCAGGATGCCGAACACCTGGTGATGCACGTGCACACCGCCGATGCTCCAGTTGCGCAGCCCTGTCGAGCCCTTGCGGATCTTGGCGGTGACGATGCGGGTGATCGCGAACGTGACGATGAGCGCCAGCCACAGACAGAACAGCGGCGTTCGGTTGGAGACGATGAGGTTGTTCACGCCCCTGCAGATGCAAGCGGGCGATGAACCGTCTGTCAACCGGCGAACGCGTCAGCGCCCGGGAGAGCGCGCCGGCCGCGCGCACCTCCCGGGAGCCGCGTCAGACGAAGGAAAGTGTCACATCTGGCAGGATCAGGCCTGCTCGACCACCGCCGTGTAGCGCTGCAGGTACAGCGGCCAGCCGTCCGCAGCGTCGATGCCGTCGCGGACCGACTCCCAGCCATCACCGTGACGGTCGAGGTTGCGGTGCTCGAGCTCCACGCGGGTGCGGTCGCCGTCCTCCGCGATGAATCGCACCTCGACCTCGCTCGTGCGGGCGGGATCGCTCTCGATCTGCCAGGTGGGGCCGATGTCCCAGCTGAACACGACGCGATTCGGCGGGTCGTATGCGAGCACGCGGGCCCAGCGGCACTCGGTGCCGTCGGTGCCGCGGTCGTACAGGGCGCCCCCCACGCGCGGCTCGAAGATCGTGGCCTCGATCGGCACGGACATCAGGTTGTGCTCCGGCGGCTTGAAGCTCCCGAAGTCCTCGGTGAACACGCGGAACGCGCGCTCGATGGGTGCGCGAACGACGATCGTGTGCCGTACGGCGGTGGCGGCGACCTGGGTCATGGGCATCTCCTCAACACTCACTCCGTAACTCTCCAGTGACCGTAAGTCTAGGCTAACCGACGGTCAGGGTCAACCGGCCTCCTGAATCGACTCCTGTCACGTCGCCGCGGGACCGTGACGGTCGCCGCGTCTTACGCTTCGCCCATGCGCACGGATGGCACAGCCCCCCCGGCTCTAGCACCCATATGCAATGCGACGCCTGCTCGACCATCACTATCCTGAAGGCCTCGCAATGGGCGCCCCGCCCCGCTACACCTATCAATGCGGTGTGTGCGGCGCGGTCCTGACTCACACCGGAGGGGCCGCGTGGGCGGAGCGGCAGATGCCACTCGCCAAGCGCAAAAACTAACTGCCGCGCCGTGCTCGCCAAAACACGGAGCAGCAAACCCGCGCGCATGGGCGCGTATCAATCCGAATTGCGAGCGATACGGGCTGCAAACAGCACGGGCGCAAATCTTTCGACCCGCGCGGGGAAACGTCTCACACCGTTGGACCCTTAAACTGCAATCCCTCCCAGGGTAGCCAAGTGGTTAAGGCAGCGGTCTGTAAAACCGTGTACCGATGGTTCGACTCCATCCCCTGGGACTCCAACGCGCACTGACCCTAGGGCGTCAGCACCACCTTGAGCGCTTCTTTTCGCTCGAAGAGCTCGTAGCCCATGACGGCGTCGTCGAGCCGCATCCGGTGCGAGATGATCTGATCCGGGTGCGCGTGGCCGGACGTTATGAGCGCCAGCGCCTCGTCCCACTTCCCGTTGATGTTGGCCAGGCCGTTGAACTTGACGTCGAGTCCGCGGATGAAGCACAGCTGCAGGGGAAGGTCGAAATCCGGATCCGTGTGCAGGCCGATGACACTGATCCGGCCGCCTGCACGGACGATATCGATTGCATCGGTCAGTGCCGGCACGAGCCCAACGCATTCGAGAACAGCATCCGCGCCGCGACCGCCGGTGGCATCCTGGATGTGCGAGGGAACATGGACGGCCGCGGCGTCGACGGGGATCGCGCCGAAGGTCTGCGCCATCTCCAAGCGCTGCGACACGGTGTCAACCGCGTAGATCGTTCGTGGTTCGAACGTGCGCGCTGCCTGTATCGCCATCAACCCCACGGGACCGCAGCCGATCACCGCCACCACCTCGCCCGCCTCGATTCGCGCTGCGCCGGCGCACTCGTAGCCGGTGGTGAAGATGTCGCCGACGAACAGCGCCTGCTCGTCGGTGAGTGATGGATCGACGCCGTGCAGCGTCAGGTCGGCGTTGGGAACGCGCACGTACTCCGCTTGCGCACCCTGCACATCGCCGACGAACGAGCCGCCGCCGAAGGAGCGCTGGTCAGGGCACCGGCTGTACAGGCCGCGCTGGCAGAACCAGCACGTCCCGCACGGGATGGTGAACG
This sequence comes from Candidatus Dormiibacterota bacterium, assembly GCA_019234035.1. Lineage (GTDB taxonomy): Bacteria > Chloroflexota > Dormibacteria > Aeolococcales > Aeolococcaceae > JAFALX01. The sequence continues at coordinate 9,503 of JAFALX010000333.1, forward strand.
AGCCCACCACGCGGTCCCCCGGCGAGAAGCGGGTGACGTCGGCTGACGTCTCCTCAACCACACCGATGAACTCGTGGCCGAGTGTGCTGCCGGGTGTCATGCCGGGGACCCTGCCGTTGACCAAGTGCAGGTCGCTCCCGCAGATGGCCGTCGTGGTCACGCGGATCACCGCGTCCCGCGGTTCCTCGATGACCGGTTTCGGCACATCGGCCAGCTCGACGCTGCCGAAGTCCTTGAACACAAGCGCGCGCATGGTCACTCCTTGACAGGTGGGCGAACGGTGCCAGCTCCGGTGGCGAATCGCCTAGTTCCGGCTGTCGGTCTCCGTTTCGCGGCGATGAATGATGCGATCCCGAAGTTCGTCCTCGAGGGCGTCGCCCTCGTGACCACGCTCCAGCCAGAACGGTACGCGGTCAGGCTGCGGAGCGGGTTCCGGCGCCGGTGCGTGCAGCGCCTCGAGATGCGCTCGGAGCGCGCCATCGACCGCCCGCTCGAGCGGTTCACCGCCGGCGGTCAGCTCGGCGGCGATCCCGGAGTCAATCACGACACTGTTCGGTGGAGGCGGCGGCGCCTTGGCGCCGAAGAGGCGGCCGAGCAGCGTCATGGACCAAGTCTACGCACGCCGCGGGGCCTCCAAGGGTGGGTGTGCGGTGTCCGTGTGGCGCGAGGTACGGTACGGCCGTGGCGCGCGTGACAACCACTCCGCAGATGGATTGGACCGGCAATCCGGAGGCCGACCACTTGGTCAGCACGGATCCTGCGGCACTCCTCATCGGCTTCTGCCTCGACCAGCAGGTCCCGGTGGAATGGGCGTTCATGGGGCCACTGAAGGTGCAGGAGCGTCTCGGCACGATCGACCCGACTCGCATCGCGAAGATGGACCCCGGCGAGGTCGAGGGCGCGTTTCGCACGCCGCCCGCGCTGCATCGCTATCCCGGGAGCATGGCCCAGCGCGTGTACGCGCTCTGCACGACGATCGCGAACGACTACGGCGGCGACGCGTCGCGCATCTGGACCGAGGCGAAGGACGCACGCGACCTCAAGAAGCGGTTCGCAGCGCTCCCCGGCTTCGGCGACATGAAGGCGCAGATCATGGTGGGCGTGGTGTCGAAGCAGCTCGGCGTGCGCTGCGCCGGGTGGGAGGAGATCGCGCCCACGTGGCCGACCCTCGCGGATGTGCACACGACCGCGGAGCGCGAGGAATACCAGACGCAGAAGCGCGCGTACAAGGCGAAGCTCCGCGCCGAGGCGGCAGAGACCAAGCCTGCACGCAGCGCGCCGGCGCGTGGCCGCCGCTGACATCACCGTCGTCGAAGACGGCGACGTCCGCATCATCAAGGTTGGGCCCATGGGTCCCTTTGCGAACAACGCGTACATCGTGCGCGACGTCGCGGCGCGCGAATCGCTGCTCGTCGACATGCCGCTTGACCGGCAACCGCTGCTCGACGCCATCGCCGCAGACGGCGGTGTGCGCACCGTCGTCGCCACGCACTGGCATCCCGACCACTGGGAGTCGTACGACGCGGTGCGCGGCGCCACGGGTGCTCCCGTGCTCGTCGGTGCGCGCGAGATCAACATCCCGCAGGAGCGCATCGACGGCCGGCTCGAGGACGGCCAGGAGGTGCGCGTCGGGTCGACGCGCGTGACCGTGCTGCACACGCCGGGACACACCCCGGGCAGCATCTCGCTGCGCGTCGGGCGCGCGCTCATCTCCGGCGACACGCTGTTCGACGGCGGTCCGGGCCGCACCTTCGCGTCCGGCGACCTCGAGACGATCCTCGAGAGCATCCAGGCGAAGCTGCTCCAGCTCGCGGACGAGATCGTTGTCCTGCCCGGCCACGGGGCGAACACGACGATCGGCGACAGCCGGCGCGGCTACGACGAATACCAGCGTCACCCCAAGCCGCGCGGCTTCCACGGCGACGTCGCGTGGGAGGCCTAGCGTAAAGCCCGATGGTTATACCGGGTTGTACTCCTTCGGTGAAGACTGCCATTTCTCTGCCGAACGAGACGTTCGAGCGTGCCGCCGAACGCGCTCATGAGCTCGGCATCAGCCGCTCGGAGTTCTTCGCGCGAGCAGCAGACCGCTACCTGGAGGAACTCGACCGCGACTCCCTGACGCAAGCGATCAACGAGGCGTTGGACGCCGGCGCGGATCACGATGGTTCCAATGCCGTCGCCATAGCCGCGAGCCACGCCGCCCTCGAAGCCGCTGACGACTGGTGATTCTGTGCGGCGAGATCCGCTGGGCCGATCTCGGGCCGCCCGTTGGGTCGCAGCCCGCCAAGCGGCGGCCCGTGCTGATCGTTTCCGCCGATGCTTACAACCGCAGCCGTCTGGCGACGGTGTTGGCAGTGGTGTTGAGCAGCAACACAGCGCTGGCCGCGACGCCTGGCAACGTGTTTCTTCCGGCAACAGCGACCGGGCTCCCGCGCGACTCGGTGGCGAACGTGACGGCGGTGATCACCCTGAACAAGGCCGAGGTTGAACGCCGTGCCGGTCGTGCTCCGCACTCGCTGATGCGGCAGGTGGAGGTCGGTCTCCGCCGGGTTCTCGGTCTGACCCGCGCGATCTGACGCCAGGCAACTCAACGGTCCCTGCCTGCGCGGCCCCGCCACGTCGAGCATCAAGTGGTGCTTGACACTCAAGGGCGTACGCATGATGATCGCCGCCCATGCCTGCCTTCCCGTACCGGATGCGCGATCTGGTCCGCCTCACCGGCGTCGGCGCCGCGACCATCCACTTCTATCAGCAGCAGGGACTGCTGCCGGAATCGCAGAAGACCGCCGGCAACCAGGCAGCCTATCCAGAGAGCACCGTGCGGCGCCTCCTCTGGATTCGCGCGATGCAGAACGAGCTCCGGCTCACCCTCCGCGGCATCGGCAGCATCCTGGCGCGCTGGGGTGAGCTGCCCATCGAGGAGATGCGCGCGCTGCAGGCGCTCGGCGGCCTCCTCGAGGAGCCGGATCCGGCGGCACCGCGCGCCGACCTCACCGAGATCCGCACACGGCTCACCCCGGAAGACCTGGAGACACTCGCCAAGCTCGGACTGATCGCAGGCAACGGCGGGCTCTCGAGCAGCGACGTCCGCCTGCTCGGGCTGGTTGCGGCGATGCGCGCCGCGGGCTTCACCGACGAGTCCGGATTCGAGATCGAGAGCATCGCGCTGTACCGCGACGCGATCGATCGCCTCGTCACCGAGGAGCTGTCGCGAATCATCGAGCCGGTCCTCAACCGGCACGACGCGGCGACGCTGCGCGACCTCGTGCGGCGCGGGCTCCCGCTCGCCGACCAGCTCCTCTCTCTTCTGCACCACCGCGCCGTGCAACACGCGGTGCAGCAATGGCTTGCAAGCGACGGCAACGAACAGGCCGACAGCGCCTGAGCACCGGAGGACACCGATGACCACCCGCGTCTACACCCTGCCCGTGGAGCAGACACGCTGGCACGTGCCCAACGGCGCGCAGACCACGTTCTCGTGGGATTACGACGAGGGGCGGGACAAGCTGCTCAACCTCTACGAGAAAGGCAAGGCGCGGCAGTGGAACACCAACGAGCGCATCGACTGGTCGGCCGCGGTGGACCGCGACGATCCGTTGCAGGCGCCGGAGGTGTACGTGCCCCTGTACGGCTCCGACATCTGGGAGAAGATGGGCGAGAGCGATCGCGCCACGGTGCGGTTGCACACGACCTCATGGCAGTTCTCGCAGTTCCTGCATGGCGAACAGGGCGCGCTCATCTGCGCGGCGAAGATCGTGGAGACGGTGCCCGATCTCGACAGCAAGTTCTACGCGGCGACGCAGGTCATGGACGAGGCGCGCCACGTCGAGACGTACTCACGCTATCTGCACGAGAAGCTCGAGCTCGCGTATCCGATCAACACGCATCTGAAGGCGCTGCTCAACGACGTCGTCAGCGATTCGCGCTGGGACTTCACGTATCTCGGGATGCAGGTGATCATCGAGGGACTCGCGCTCGCGGCCTTCGGGCTCATCCGCGATGTCGTCGGCGAACCGCTGGCGCGCGCGGTCAACGCGTACGTCATGGAGGACGAGTCGCGACACGTCGCGTTCGGCCGGCTCGCGCTGCGCTCGCTGTACCCCGAGCTGACCGACCGGGAGCGCTCCGAGCGCGAGGAGTTCTGCGTCGAGGCCTGCTATCTGATGCGCGATCGCTTTCTCGCCGAGGAGGTCTGGGCCAACCTCGGTCTTCCCGTCGAGGAGTGCCTGAAACACGTGCGCGAGTCCGAGGCGATGACGCAGTTCCGCAGTCTGCTGTTCACACGCATCGCGCCGACACTCAAGGACATCGGCCTCATGGGCGCGCCCGTGCAAAGGGCGTTCGCCGACATCGGTGTCCTCAGCTACGTGGACATCGACCTGGATGCCGTCATGGCCGATGACGCCGCACTGGCCGCCGAGATCGACGCGGCGCGCGTTCGTCAGGTCGACGAGACGATCGCGGCGGCCGCCGCCGGCTGAGAAGCCCCGCGACCGCCGCTCGGTGCGCCGGACCTAGCAGTCGGCGCCGACGCAGTCGAGCTCGGCCGCCTGCACGACACGCAGCTTCGGGGCGGGCGACTCGGCCGGGGCCACGGAGCTCGACGCCGGCGACGCGTGCTGCCGGATACGGATGTGGTGGACGAGGACGGGGGTCCCGTTCGTGGTCGGGGCAGCCGGGACGGGTGCGGGTGCGGCGGGCGTGAGCGCGGCGGCGCGGGCCGGCGCGGCGGCGGGGGCAGCCGCCACCGCGTCGCGCTGCCGGAACAGGCGCGCGCGAACCGCCTGGAACCAGGTGATCCCGGCCTGCTTGCGGGCCTCGCGGATCGCCGCACGGCGCAGCGCCTCACGCATGGACTCCTGCTCCTTGACCTGAGCCATCTCCATCAGACCCATTGGATTCATCTCAACACCTCCTCAGTTGTGCCGGTCATCGCCTCCTCCACGCTGCGTCACCATTGAAATTGATTCACTGGTGACAGAGTACCACCGGCTGCCGTCACCTGTCAAATACGTTTGCTGGTTACGTCCCGGGGTACGATGATCCCGCCATGAGCGGCGAGCACAGCTGGGACGCGCCTCCGTCCGAGGGCGAGCCCGGCGAGGCACCCGGCAGCCTGCGATTCATCGAGGAGTTCGTGAACTCCGTCGAGCTCCCGGACGGCGAGGACCACCTCGGCACGGTCGAGGACGCGGTGCGCTGGCTGACGGCCCGCCACATCGACGCCGAGGGGCTCGACGAGACCGCACGGGCCGGACTGGTCGACCTGCGTGAGGCGTTCCGTGATCTGCTCGCGGCGAACGCGGGCCATCCCGTGCCGCAGGAGACGATCAACATGGTCATGCACCGGTTGAACGACATCCGGCTCGCTGTTGTGATAACCGAGCAGGGCGCGCACGCGCACCCGGCGCCGGACGAGAAGGGCGAGAACGTCTTTCTCGGCACCCTCGCGGCTGCCATGATCACTGCCAGCGTGTACGGCACCTGGCAGCGCCTGAAGATCTGCCGCAACGACGAGTGTCGCTGGGCCTTCTACGACAGGTCGAAGAACGGCGGCCGCGTCTGGTGCAGCATGCAGTCGTGCGGCTGCCAGTCGAAGTCGCGCGCATATCGCGAACGCAAGCGCACGGCGTCGGTCGATGCCGCCGGCTGACACGGCGGCCGAGCCCAACCTGAGCCTCAAGACCGCTCGCGGCCGGCTCGTCCTCATCACCACCGTGCTCGGCAGCTCGATGGCGTTCATCGACTCGACGGTGGTCTCGGTCGCCCAGCCGACGATCGGGCGCGAGTTCCACGCCGACATCGCCGGCCTGCAGTGGGTGTCGATCGGCTACCTGCTCACGCTCTCCGGGCTGCTGCTGCTAGGCGGCGCGCTCGGTGACCGCCTGGGACGGCGGCGCATCTATGTCATCGGCGTCAGCTGGTTTGCGGTGGCATCACTGCTCTGCGCCGTGTCCCCCAACATCACGTTTCTCATCGTGTTTCGCGTCATCCAGGGCATCGGCGGAGCGCTGCTGACGCCGGGGAGCCTCGCGATTCTCGAGGCGTCGTTCCGCAAGGAGGACCGCTCCGCCGCCATCGGTGCGTGGTCAGGGCTTGGAGGCGTCGCGACGGCGTTCGCGCCGTTTCTCGGCGGCTGGCTCATCTCGGCGGTGAGCTGGCGGTTCATCTTCCTCATCAACCTGCCCATCGCCATCGTCGTCGTCGTCCTCTCGCTTCGCGTCGTGCCGGAGACGCACGACGAAGCGGAGAAGGGGCGCCTCGACTATGTCGGCAGTGCACTGGCGACGCTCGCCCTGATCGGCATCAGCTACGGGCTGGTCGAGGGGCCCGCGATGGGGTTCGGCACGCCCGTCGTGATCGTGGCCATTCTCGGCGGCGTCCTCGCCGCGGTGCTGTTCATCGCACAGGAGCTGCGCTCGCCCGAGCCGATCGTCCCGCTCTCACTGTTCAGGTCGAAGCAGTTCAGCGCGACCAACGCCGTCACGCTGATCGTCTACGCCGTGCTCGGGGGCGTGTTCTTCCTGCTGCCGATCGAGCTGCAACAGGTGGCGCACTACTCACCGATCGGCGCCGGCGCGTCGCTGCTGCCGGTGACGTTCATGCTGCTGCTGCTGTCGGCGCCGTCCGGCCGTCTCGCCACGCGCATCGGGCCGCGCCTGCAGATGTCGCTGGGGCCGATCGTCGTCGCGGCCGGTGTGCTGCTGCTGGGGCGCGTCGATTCCAACGGCAACTACTTCACCGAGGTGCTGCCCGCGGCGCTCATGTTCGGGCTGGGGTTGGCAATAACCGTTGCGCCGCTCACGTCGACGGCGATGAGCTCGGCGCCGCCGCGCCGCGCGGGGATAGCGTCGGCGATCAACAACACGGTGGCGCGCACCGGCAGCCTGCTCTTCGTCGCCATCCTGCCCCCGCTGGCGGGCATCACCGGCGCAAGCTACCTGCACCCGTCGCAGTTCCAGACGGGCTTTCACGAGGCGACGATCATCGCCGCGGTCGTCTGCGCCGCCGGCGGCGTTCTCGCCGCATTCACCATCAGCAACCCGCGGGTGGCGCCTCCCGTCGAGGAGAAAGCCGATTTCTCCTGCCCCATCAACGCGCCGCCACTGCGTGCCGAGGAAGCCGCAGCCGGGGGTTAGCCGCTCACCACCAGGCGCAGCGGATCACGTGAATGCTGCCCGGTGCGCGCGCCATCGGCGGGGCCGGGTGTGACGGCCCGAGAGCTTTGATGATCAGGCCGGCCTCGACAGCCGACCCCGTCGCGTCGGGGTGCACACCGTCGTCGAAGAAGTACTCGGGATGCCCGGCGCTGGCGCCGTACCAGTCGGCGACGACCGCGTGGGGAACCTGACGCGCGACATCCGCGAGGCTCTGGTTCACGCTCCCCTCCCACGGGCGCGGCTCCTGCGCGTTCACCAGCACGATGCGCTGCATCGGCCCGAGCGCCTGCAATGCCGACACCACATACGCCTCATCGAACGGGCCGTTGGTGCCGAGCTCGATCACCAGCCGCGGCTTCAGCGACCCCTGCGCGCGGAGCGCGGCGAGCTCGTCGCCCAGCTGGTACATCTGCCGTGAGACGGCGCCGTCGACGGTGATGCCGGGCAGGTTGGCGATGAGATACGGACCGAGGTCGATCATGATCGAGTCGCCGACGGCGGTCACATCGTCGCCGGACGGCGGCGGCTGCGGGGCGGGTGGCGGCACCGGTGCAACGAGCGGCACCGGCGCCGGCTGCACGCAGGTGCCGGCGCTGATGTACGAGAGCGATGCCATGGAATCGCTGCTCGGGGCGAGCTCGGGCTGCTGCGGGGCCCGGTTCGACCCGGGCATCGCCATGCCGATGACGCCCGCGCCGAACGAGCCGGCGAGCAGCACCGACGCTGCCATCGCGCCGGATACGGCCACCGGCCGCCCGGCCGCGGACCAGGGCGCGCTGCGCAGCCACCCGAACACCGCGCCGAAGCCCTGCGCGCGGATCGGCGACTCGATGAAGCGCCACGACAGCTCGGCGATGAGCAGCGTGGCCGCGATCTGGAGGGTGTCGCGCACGACGTGGCCACCGGCTGTGTCCACCAACGGCGTCGTCAAGACGATCACCGGGTAGTGCCAGAGGTAGATGCCGTACGAGCGCACCCCGAGCCAGCGCAGGGGAGCGACGCCCAGGGCGCGACCCACCGTGGTCGCCGGGTGCGCCAGGGCCGCGATGGCCGCCATCGTCGCGAGGGCGAGCAGCACCAGCCCGCCGCGATAGATGAAGGCGTGGTACTCGTCGGTGACCGCGACCAGCACCGCGATCCCCACGAGCCCGACGACTCCGCACGCCTCGAGCCAGGCGCGGCCGCTGCCGCTCAGCTTCGCTGACAGCCGGCGGCTCGGCCACACGAAGGCGAGGGCACAGCCGAGCAGCAGCTCGAAGGCCCGGGTGTCGGTGCCGTAGTACACGCGGTTGGGGTCGCCGCCGGGCTGATAGAGGACCGCCATGGCGATCGCCGACGCCGCGGCCAGCAGCAGGATGAGCGCGACCGGGATGAGGGGACGCGCGAGGAGGCCGGGGCGAAGCCGGAGCACGAGCGGCTCGGTCTGCCGGAGGCGGGGTCCGAGGAAGGCGGCGCCCATGACGAGGAGTAGCGGCCACACCAGGTAGAACTGCTC
>JAFALX010000059.1 GCA_019234035.1 Candidatus Dormiibacterota bacterium
ATGACGCAGGCGATCATCAATCAGCCGCAGGCGGCGATCATGACGATGGATCTCGTCGTCAAGCGTCCCGTCGTGGTCGAGGGCGACCACATCGTGATCCGCCCGATCATGAACCTGGGGATGTCGTTCGACCACCGCATCAACGACGGCCTGGCGGCCACCAGGTTCAGCCGCACGGTAAAGGACCTGCTCGAGACATTCGACGACCGCTCGCCGCTCTGAGACGCCGGTGAGGCTCGGGATTCTATGATCAGGACGGATGGCTGAAACAACCACGCACGACGTCTGGGGCTTCCGCACGCCGCCGTCGTGGGCCTTGCGGGCGCTCGAGAAGGGGATCATCGACGTCAACCGGTTCGAGGCCCTGGTGCGCCTCGCCGCCGAGGACCCAGAGGCTGCCGGCCGGTCGCTGTCGCGGCGGTCAACCTCGTGCTCCTGCCGCCGCCGCCCCCGGCGCGCCTGCACCACTTGGCGCGTCTGACCTGCTCGGGCTGAGCAGCGTCCGGACCCCCACGAGGGCGGCCGGACCTATGCGACGTCTAACAACGGCCTGATCACGTTCTCTTAGCCCGGTGTTCACAGCCGCCTGCCTAGGGTGGCTTCCCGCTGCCATCAGGCAGGCGCCGGCCCCCGCCGGCGCAGCACCGTCGACAGGAGGGTATGCGAGTGGTGCGTGTGCGAAGCGACTTCGCGGTTCATCGGCGCGCGCGCGTAGCGCTGGCGGTGGGCGGCGCGTTGGGCGCCGTTGTGGCCACGGTCGTTCCCAACGCCGTGAGCGCGGCGCCGGGATCGTCCACGACGACGCCGATCAAGCATGTGGTGGTCATCATTGGCGAGAACCACAGCTTCGACAACGTGTTCGCCACGTATCAGCCGCCCAAGGGGCAGAGCGTCATGAACCTGCTGTCCGAGGGCATCATCAACACCACGGGCGGCGCCGGGCCGAACGCGGCGGTGGCGCAGCAGCAGCAGGCGACCGACACCTCGACCTTCTCGGTGTCGCCCACCGAGACCGGGGCGTACGCGACGCTGCCGCAGCCGAACACCACCTACGTCTCGCCGGCGTGCGACGGGCAGCCGGGCAACCAACCGGATACGCGGTTCCCCGCCAACCTCGCCAACGTCCCGTACCAGATCACGAACTACGTGCCGTACCTCGACAACCACGGCGAGTACAGCGGCACGTGCGAGTTCTACGGCGCGATGGTCGGCGACCCGCTGCACCGCTACTACCAGATGCAGCAGCAGTACGGCCAGGGCACCGGCGCGCTCAACGTTTGGACCGCGAACACCGCCGGTGATGACAACGGCGCCATTCCGCCGGCGCCGATTCACCAGGGTGCGCTGCAGATGGGGTACTACAACGTGGCCCAGGGCGACGCCTCGGTGTTCGATTACCTGGCGCAGCACTACGCAATGTCGGACAACTACCACCAGGCGGTCATGGGTGGCACCGGGGCCAACCACATCGCCCTCGGCACCGGCGACGCTGCCTTCTACAGCGACGGTCACGGCAACCCGCTGGTGCCGCCGTCCAACCAGATCGAGAACCCGAATCCCAAACCGGGGACGAACAACAACTTCACCCAGGACGGCTACGCCGGCGGCAGCTATTCGAATTGCTCCGACCCCGGCCAGCCGGGCGTGGCCGCGGTGTTCGCGCACGACGCCGGGCACACGCTCTTCAACAGCGGTGACTGCGCGCCGGGCGCGTACTACCTGCTGAACAACTACAACCCGGGGTACACCGTCACCGGCGCGCTCAACACGAGCAGCCCGTTCACCGTGCCGCCACAGTCGTTCAACACCATCGCCGACGAGCTGCAGGCGAAGGGGATCTCGTGGGGCTACTTCGGCGAGGGCTACAACAACGGCACCCCGACGGGCGGCTACTGCGGCATCTGCGACCCGTTCCAGTACGCGACGTCGGTCATGACCGATCCGGCGAAGCGGGTGAACACGCAGCACGACAGCAGCGACTTCGACAAGGACGTGTCCGGCAGCACGCTGCCGTCGGTGTCGTTCCTCAAGCCCGGTGACGACGACGGGCATCCCGGCTACTCGACCCTCGCAGCGTTCGAGAACTTCGTGTCGCACACGATCACCGAGATCCAGAACAAGCCGTCGCTGTGGAAGAACACGGCGGTGATCGTCACGGAGGACGAGTCCGGGGGCTACTACGACTCCGGCTACATCCAGCCGACGAGCTTCTTCGGTGACGGACCGCGCGTGCCGCTGATGGTCGTATCGCCGTACACCAAGCCCGGCCACATCGACCACACGTACGACGACCACGTGTCGATCCTCAAGTTCATCGAGGCCAACTGGAAGCTGCCGACGCTTTCCTCGCGCAGCCTCGACAACCTGCCGGACCCGACCACAACGACCAAGGATGGGTATGTGCCCGCCAACGGTCCGGCGATCGGTGATCTGATGTCGCTGTTCGACTTCAGGCACGCCCGGGACGACATGGCGACGCCGCCGCAGGATCAGGGCGGCAACCAGCAGGGCCAGCCGGTGGCTCACGCCGACTTGAACCGCTAGGGAGCAACGACTGGGCCGGTGGCCGCGCGAGGCCGCCGGCCCTGTCTGTCCACGGCGGGTTGGAGCGGCTTGCTAGCTGTGGCCGCTCGGCGGGATGTTCTGGTTCAGCGCGAAGACGTTGGCGGGGTCGTAACGGTCTTTGAGTGCCGTGAGCCGCGCGAACTTCTCCTCGCCGAACGACCTGCGGAGCCGCGACTCCGGCTCGTCCACGGCGATGAAGTTCACTGGAGCCTCATCCAGCGCCCACGGACGCATCGCTTCCATGAAACCCCGCGTCCAGGCGATGTGCGGCTCGTCCGGCTGCAGGACGTCGGGCCATGCCGAGATGCACTGGTAGAACCAGGGCACGTCCGGGAACACAAGCGATACCGCCGATGGGTCTCGGCGCGACAGCGCACCGCCCCCCGGGCAGAGCACGATGGTGGTCATCGGCGACGAGACCCGCGCCGCCTCGTCGAGCATGGCGTCGATGGCTGGGTCTGGCAGCTCGCGCAGGTAGTCGACCTTGGCGTACTCACGGATGCCGAAGGGATTCCCCTCGTCGAGCATCTTCTGCAGCGCCGTATACGGCATCGGCTGCACCATCGACACCAGCGGCTCGCGCCACCGCAGCAGCGGCGCCAGCGCCGCCGGTCCGTCGGCGGGATCGCCCGTGTACACGACAATGAGTGCGCAGACGAGCTTGAGCCGAACCTCCTCAGGCACGAACGGCGCCGGCGGCGCGGTGATGAGCGCGAGGCCGCCGCCGACCTCTTCGGGCGCCTGGTTCATGAAGTCGCGGTAGAAGCGCATCAGCTCACCGCCCACGGAACGTGGGTGCAGGATCAGGCCCGCGAACACAATGGGCCCGACGGGGTGAAGGCGGAACTCCAGCTCGGTCACGACACCGAAGTTGCCGCCGCCGCCGGCGAGACCCCAGAGCAGTTCGGGATCGCCGCCGGCGCCGGCACGCACCACCTCGCCCGATGCGGTCACCACCTCAGCGGAGAGGAGGCTGTCGGCGGTGGGCCCGAGCGCCCGCTCGAGCCAGCCGGAGCCGCTCCCGAGCGTCAGCCCGGTGACGCCGGTATCGCTGACGCGACCGCCGGTCACGGCCAGACCGTGCTCCTGCGTGGCCGCATCGAGATCTGCCCACGTCATGCCGGCACCGAAGCGGCCGGTGCGGGCGGACGCGTCGACCAGCGATGCCTTCATCGGTCCGACGTCGATGACGATGCCGCCATCGGTGGAGGAGAAGCCTGCGGTCGAGTGCGAGCCGCAACGCACCGCCACCTGGAGGCCGTTGGCCCGCGCGTAGGCCAGCGCTGCCTGCACGTCCTTTGTGCCGGTGCAGCGGGCGATGAGCGCCGGCCGCTTCACGAAGCGGCCGTTGGCGACGCGCCGGGCCTCGTCGTACCCGGGTGCTCCGGGCTCCAGGAGCGCGCCCGCGAACTGCTGGCGCAGATCCTCGCTTGTGCTGAGCCCCTGGCTACCGCCGGGGATGCTCGTGACGGTCATCGCAGCCTCCTCTCCTCAGCCGCCCCAACTCAGGCGCCGATTATGCGCGCCCGTGGGTACGCCGCAAAAGAGGGTTGCGGATCAGTCCGGCGCCTGGTGCGGGTAACGCCAGTCGGCCGGCGGGACGAACGTCTCCTTGATCGCGCGCGCCGAGACCCAGCGCATCAGGTTCAGGGCCGAGCCCGCCTTGTCGTTGGTGCCGGAGAGCCTGGCGCCGCCGAACGGCTGCTGCCCGACCACCGCCCCGGTCGGCTTGTCGTTGATGTAGAAGTTGCCGGCGGCATGACGCAGCCGCGCGGCCGCCTCGTCGATGGCGCGGCGATCGTCCGCGAACACCGCCCCGGTCAGCGCATACGGCGAGGTGCCGTCGACGAGGTCGAGCACCGAATCCCACTGCGCGTCCTCGTACGGGTACACGGTGAGAATGGGGCCGAACAGCTCGCGCTGCATGAGCTCGTGGCGCGGGTCGTCGGTCTCGTAGATGGTGGGGTGGACGAACCAGCCGGCGCTGCGGTCGCTCTCGCCGCCGGCGACGAGCTGCAGGCGTGAGTCGGCGCGGGCCGCAACCTGCACCGCGGAGAGGTTGTTGTAGCTGGACTCGTCGATGACCGCGCCCATGAAGTTGGTGAAGTCGGCGACATCGCCGACGCGGATCGACTCGGTTGCGGCCGCCAGCGGCTCGCGCAGCCGCTGCCACACCGAGCGCGGCACGTACGCGCGCGAGGCCGCGGAGCACTTCTGCCCCTGATATTCGAACGCGCCGCGCAGCAGGCCGACGAGCAGCGCGTCGACCGACGCCGAGGGGTGCGCGAGCACGAAGTCCTTGCCGCCGGTCTCCCCGACGAGCCGGGGATACGTGCGGTACTGGTCAAGATTGGCTGCAACAGTCGACCACAGGTGCTGGAACACCGCCGTGGAGCCGGTGAAGTGCACCCCGGCGAGGGCGCGATGCGTCAGCGCAGCCTCGGACACCGCGGCACCCGGTGCCGCGACCATGTTGACGACGCCCGGCGGCAGCCCCGCGGCCTCGAGCACCTCCATGATCACCTCGGCCGCGAGCAACTGCGTCGAGGCCGGCTTCCAGACCACGGTGTTGCCGAGCAGTGCAGGCGCCGTCGGGAGGTTGCCGCCGATCGAGGTGAAGTTGAACGGGGTGATGGCGAGCACGAAGCCCTCGAGCGGGCGGTACTCCATCCGGTTCCACTGCCCGGGCGGCGACACCGGTTGGTCCAGCAGCATCCGCGCGGCGAAGTGCACGTTCCAGCGCCAGAAGTCGATCAGCTCGCATGCGGCGTCGATCTCGGCCTGGTGCGCCGTCTTGCTCTGGCCCAGCATGGTCGCGGCGTTGATGCGCTCACGCCAGGGGCCGCTCAGCAGGTCTGCGGCGCGCAGGAACACGGCGGCGCGTGTCTCGAACGGCGTCGTCGACCACTCGCGCCACGCTCCGAGCGCGGCGTCGACCGCGCCCCGGACGTCGTTCGCGGTGGCCAGCCGAGCCTGGCCGAGCACCAGGTCGTGCCGGTGTGGCGCCCGCAGCTCGAGAGCGGCACCGCTGCCGGACGCGCCGTCGCCGCCGATGTGCTGGCGGATCGCGCGGGGTCCGGACGCCTGCATGGCGTCGATTTCCCTGCGCAGTCGGATGCGCTCGGGCGAGCCGGGCGTGTATAGCAGCACGGGCTCGTTGCGTGGGGGTGTCGCTGCGAGATCCATCAGCAGCGATTGTGCCCCCAGCGCTCGTCCCCGAATCGGGTGGCCCCACGGAAGCTGCGATACAGTGGATGCAGACCTGTGGAAACAATCCCTCTCCCTCCCTACCACAGCCGCGGTACGGTCCTGCCGTCGAATCTCCCGCGGCGCCCCGAATGGCTCACGGTCCGTTTGCCGATGGGCGACGGCTACGCGCGTATCAAGACGATCATGCGCGGCCTCGAGCTCAACACGGTCTGCGAGGAGGCGCGCTGCCCCAACATCGCGGAGTGCTGGGGGCACGGCACCGCGACCTTCATGATCCTCGGCGACGTCTGCACCCGCGCGTGCACGTTCTGCGCGGTGAAGAGCGGCAAGCGCGGCGGTGACATCGATATCGACGAGCCGCGGCGCGTCGGGGAGGCGGTGGCGCGGATGCAGCTGCGGCATGCGGTGGTCACGTCGGTCGATCGCGACGACCTCGGCGATGGCGGCGCCGGCATCTTCGCCGCCACCATCGCGGCGATCCGCGACCACGCGCCGGGGACCACCATCGAGGTGCTGACGCCGGACTTCCAGGGCGACCACGATGCGCTGGCACGCGTGATGCGGGCGCGACCGGAGATCTTCAATCACAACGTCGAGACCGTCGGGCGGCTGTACCGCCGGGTGCGTCCCAAGGCGAACCTGCGGCGGAGCCTGGAGCTGCTCCGCGCCGCCAAGGAGATGGAGCCGCGTTCGCGCACGAAGTCCGGCTTGATGGTGGGACTCGGCGAGACGATGGACGAGGTGAAGGAGCTGCTCGATGCCATGCGCGCGCACGACATCGAAATTGTCACCATTGGCCAATACCTGCGGCCGTCGCTGAAGCACCACCCGCTCATTCGCTACTGGCATCCCGACGAGTTCGCCGAGCTCAAGCGGTACGGCCGCGAGCTGGGCTTCGCGCACGTGGAGTCAGGACCGCTGGTGCGCTCCAGCTATCACGCCCACGAGCAGGCCGCGGCGGCGGAGGCGGTCTGACCGCCGTGGGGGACCGCACGCTCACCGTTCGCTGGCTGGGCACCACGCCGTACAACGAGGCCTGGGCGCTGCAGCGCATGCTCGCCGCGCAGCGCGCGGCCAGGCTGATCGGCAACCAGCTGCTCCTGCTGGAGCACCCGCCCGTCTTCACGATGGGCCGCGGCGGAGAGCCGAGCCACCTCGGTGAGGGAGCCGACGCGCTGGTTGCCGCCGGCGCCGAGTACGTCGACGTCGACCGTGGCGGCTCGGTCACCTTCCACGGCCCCGGTCAGCTCGTCGCCTATCCGATCCTGCGTCTTGCCGACGTCGTGCCGATCCCGCAGCACTCTGCGCGTGGCGACGTCCTCCGCTACGTCCGCGGGCTGGAGCAGGCGGCGATCGCGACCGCGGCGTGGTTCGGCATCAGCGCCGAAC
>JAFALX010000379.1 GCA_019234035.1 Candidatus Dormiibacterota bacterium
CGCAGAACGGCACCGTGTACCTGCTCCTGCCCGAGGGAGGACAGGGCGGTCTCAAGGAGATGATGCTCGAGTGGCGTCCGCCGGCAGTGTGGAACGCGATCGAGCGCAATCGCGCGCGTCTCTACGGCATCGTGTTCGCGGCGCTCAGTGCCGCAGTGCAGACGCTCACGGTGTTCCAACTGCAGAAGGAGAGCCGGTACGAGACGGCGAACGAGCTGAAATGGCCGAAGCGTGGCCAGCACTTCGGCGTCGGCTTCGCCGGCGACGGCATGCTCGGAC
Organism: Candidatus Dormiibacterota bacterium; assembly: GCA_019234035.1. Classification (GTDB taxonomy): domain Bacteria; phylum Chloroflexota; class Dormibacteria; order Aeolococcales; family Aeolococcaceae; genus JAFALX01. The sequence continues at coordinate 280 of JAFALX010000379.1, forward strand.
ACTGGCTCAGCCTCGACGGCGAGTTCATCTCCGACTACCGCATCATCGGGCCGAGCACGTTCAACATCGGCCCGGGCGGTCCCGCTGAGCAGGCGATCAACAACACGCCGGTGATCGAGGCGAACCCCACCGGACAGGAAGCGCTCATCGCACTGCGCAGCTTCGACCCCTGTATGAACTGCGGATCACAGTAGTTTCTTTGGAAGGGCGACACCGGGACGCTGACGCACGGCACCCACGCGACCCGCGCTTTCACGCGCTGATCGCGGGCGGTTGGGTGCACGTGCGTCGCTGTCTGTCTGGGCCTTGGCCGAACGTGGACGCAGGTCGACGCTGATCGCGCGTCCGTCTTCGACAGTGTGACGCGGCTCTTTTCCTCCCGTCAGGCAACGGCTGGGCGCTTCAGGCTCCAGCTGTTGACCCCCCTACTGATGCGCTCGACTGACGGTGGCAGCACGTGCCAGGCCGTTGGCGCACCGCTTCGTTGGAACGCAAACCAGACGAAATTTGTTTCAAGGGCTTCGCGCTCAGCATTGCGACGCACCGGCGTGAACAGCGGCGGGTGCACATACCGTGGGTACGGACCATCTCGGAGCCGCGCCGAACGTCCTCGGAGCGTGGGGCGCGGCGAGAGCTGAGCGGCGAGCCGGTCCGGGAGATTCGACGACTCCCGATTGATGCACTGGTAGGGAGGGCTCGACCGCGTGTCCGAACCCACGGTATGTGCGCCCGCCGCTAAACCACCGACGTGTTACGAGATGCTGAGCGCGAAGTCCTGCTCGCCGCGTTCCTGCAGCAGCGCCTGAAAGCGCGTCGTCGTGATCTCGTCGATGACCGCTGAGCGCTTCTCGTACGCCTCGAACGCCTGCTTCTCGCTCTCCCATTCGTCGAACACGAAGAAGTGCTCGCGGCGGCCGATGTCCTGCAGCAGCAGGCGGCGGCGGAACCCGGCGTACGGCTCGATCTCGCGGACGAATCCGTCCTGCACCTCGATGTATTCCTCGACGCAGACGTGCTTCACGTGGTTCTCGGAGATGAGGAAGAAGGGGAGGGGATCGGCGTCGGTCCGCGCCGGCGACTCGACCTCGCCCATGCCGTTGCTGCCGATCACCACCTGCTGGGTCGGGAAGTCACGTGACGGCTGCACCAGCCCGGCGACCTGCGACATCGTGCGCAGCATGATCTTGCCGGCCTCGAGCGCGATCTTCTCTGTCCAGGCGTCGAGGACCCAGAACTTCTGGGGCATGACCTGGCTGCGCAGCAGCAGACGGCCCTCCCAGTACTCCGAGTCGCGCAACGGACGCTGTTGATCCGATACGGACTCCAGGTACTGGTCGAGGCGCTCGACGTCAGCGAGCTGGCTCTGTAGATTCCAGTAGCGATTGGGCACTGCGGCGATCCGCGCGAGCGTTGGTGATTGTGTTCAGCAATTTACCGACCTTGGCCAGATCGTTGAGGTTGCGGGCCGGAAGCAGGTCGTCGATGTAGGGCGTCGCGGCCTTCATGCCGAGCGGCACGGGCCGGGTGGTGGGCCCGCCGAGCGCGGGGTTGAGCCAGATGAGCCGGTGGCAGCGCCGCTGCAGGGCGGCCATCGCCTTGGCCATCCGCTCGGGATCACCACGGTCCCACCCGTCGCTGAGGATGATGACCACCGATCCGCGGCCGAGGACACGGCGGCCCCAGGTGCGGTTGAAGGAGCGAATCGAGTCGCCGATACGCGTGCCGCCGGCCCAGTCGACGACGTTCTCGGACATCTTGCGCAGCGCCTTGTCGGGGTCGCGCGTGAGCAGATGCTTGGTGACCCGGGTGAGCCGCGTCCCGAAGACGAAGGCCTCGACCCTGCCGTGGCCGGTGCGCATCGTGTGCACCAGCTGCAGGACCGGGCGCGTGTAGCGATCCATCGATCCGCTGATGTCGGCGATGACGACCAGCGGCCGGCGCACGATCTTGCGCTTCTGGTGGTCCAGTTCCAGGATCACGCCGCCGTAGCCGATGTTGCGGCGCAGGCTGCGGCGCCAGTCGACGAGTCGCCCCTTGCGCGCGCGCACGAGGCGCCGTGACTTGCGCTCGGCCATCCGCCAGTTCATCTCGCGCAGCATCCGCTTGGCCGCACGCAGCTCATCCGGCGTGAGGTTGCTGAAGTCCTTGGACCGCAGCATCTCGTCGCCGGTGTAGCTGAGGAGCCCCGATCCCTCGCCCTTGCCGCGCTCGGTCTCGTTGCGCGGTCCCTTGTCAGACGACGACGATTGCCCGACACGGTCCTGCTGCTGCTCCTCCGCCGTGTCGAGCGACGGCATCGGCGGCGTGTTCTTCTCTTCGGCATCGGGGCTCAGGACGCGAGGCATCGCGTGCGGCGACCGCATCATCTCGTTGTCGCCACCGGGCGCCGGCGCAAAGAACTGGAAGAAGATGCGGTCGAACACGGCGAGGTCGCTCACGCGCTCGGTCAGCAGCGTGCGGGCAGCCCAGTACAGCTCCTCAGGACTGTGCAGATCGAGCCAGTCGATGCTGCGAAGGAGCTCGAGCATGCGCCCGGTCGTCGCCGGCAACCCGTGCATCCGGCAGAACGCGCCGAAGCGCAGGAACGTCGCAGTGATCGCCATCGGCTCGGGTTCGCCCTGCAGGCGGAGCCGGAGCATGCCCGGCTGCCATTCGCCGGTGCCCGCCCAGCCCGGATCCAACGACTGACCAGCCATGCGTGCTTATCCGGCGTCAGCGTTTCGCAGCAGGTCCGGCAGGTCCTGCTCGACGCGCTCAACGTCCTCCTGCATCTTGAGCACGACGCCGAGCGTATCGCGCGCCACCTCCATGTCGAGGCGGTCGCGACCGAGCATGAGCAGGGCGCCGGTCCAGTCGAGCGTCTCCGCGATCCCCGGCACCTTCTGGAGGTCCATGCGGCGCAGGTCCTGCACCACGGCGCACACCTGCCACGCCAGCCGCTCCGGGACGCCGGGCAGCTTGACCATGACGATCCGCGCCTCCTTGTGGATGTTCGGATACGGGATCCAGTAGTAAAGGCAGCGGCGCTTGAGCGCGTCGTGGATCTCGCGTGTGCGATTCGACGTGAGGATCACGATCGGCGCTTTCTCGGCGCGCACGGTGCCGAGCTCGGGGATCGTGATCTGGTAGTCGGACAGCAGCTCGAGCAGGAACGCCTCGAACTCCTCGTCGGCGCGGTCGATCTCGTCGATGAGGAGCACCGGCGCGCGGTCCTGCGCGGCCTCGATCGCCTGCAGCAGCGGCCGGTGGATGAGGAACTCGGGGCTGAAGATCGACTCGAACGCTGCCTCACCGAGCGTCTCGTGCTGCTCCAGAGATCGGATGCGCAGCATCTGTTTCGAGTAGTTCCACTCGTACACCGCCTGGCGGACGTCGATGCCCTCGTAGCACTGCAGGCGGATGAGGCGCGTCCCGAGCGCGGTGGAGAGGACCTTGGCGATCTCCGTCTTGCCGACGCCGGCCTCGCCCTCGACGAGCAGCGGGCGCGGCAGTCCGCACGCCAGGAAGATGGACATCGCCAGGCTGGAGTCGGCGACGTAGCGCTGGCTCATGAGTGCCTCGCCGACGTCGTCCAGGGACCGGAACGGGGTGCCCTGCGGGGTGGAGGGTCTGTTCGGCACCGGAGCGGGGGAGGGCATTGGCACGTCGCGTTCTACAGGCTGTGGGTTCACGCTCATGCCGGCAATGCCTCCGCTTGAAGCTCGATTCCGAGCCACTGACTGAGCAGCTGCAGCGCCATGGTGATCGCCGCAGGGACGGCGGCCGCCACCGCCGGGGTCATCTCGATGAGCAGCTCCTCGGTCTCGCCGACCTCGCAGCCGAGCACGCGCACATGCTTGGGCAGGTGGCCCGTCGACTTGGCCAGCATCAGGCCGATGCTCGGGTCGGCCTGGTGCAGGTCGCTGAAGAACGACACACGCTGCTCGGGGGTCAGCGTCTTCGGATCGGGCAGCTTGGGCTCGAGCATCACGAGCGTGCCCGGGGGCTTGCCCCTGTTCACCGCGTCGATGAGCAGGCAGCCCTCGTAGCCGTCCATGAGCTCCTGCACGAAGCTGATGCCCGCAATGCCCGTCTCGGTGACCTTGATCGACTTGGGAAGGTTCATCTGCTCGAGCCGCCGCGACACCTCGACGCCGAACATGTCGTCGCCGCGCAGGACGTTGCCAACGCCGACGACGAGCACGCGAGCCTTCTCGGGCATATCAGTACTTACTCCGCAGGGGGGCTCTGCGGATCATCGGGCTGCGACGGCGGCTGCGCCGGCGCAGCAGGGAAGTGCCGGATGTCGCCGAGCTTGATCAGGCCGCCGCTGCTGACAGCTTCCTGCTGCTTCTGAGCGTGCTTCAGCTGCTCGGGCGTGAGCTCGTACAGATCGAAGATGAAGTTGAGAACCGGGTCCTCGGTGACCTGCTCCAGGAGGTGCTGCTTGGCGAGCAGCCCGGCAATGCGAACCATGGCCTCGCGGTGGAGCACATCGAACGACTGCAGCAGCTCCTCGACCTGGTCGCGGATTGCGGCGTCCATCGTGTCGGCGGTGAGCAATTCGATCAGCTCGCCGACGCGCGCGCCGCTGTTGATCAGCTCGTCAACGACTGCAGCATCTGCAGTCTCGGCCCCTTGCTCATTCCCCACCTGTTCGGACGACACGGTGTCAGCCGGGAGCGCTATGGGCGACGCCCTTGGACGGGCAGTTGCTCGGATCGCCACCGGGGCCGTTGCAGAACTCGCAGTTCGGCGAGCACTCACCGTGGCCCTGGTGGGTCAGCGCGTGAAACTCGTCCTCGAAGCTGCGGCCGCCCTCGTGGCGCCCGAAGTCGCTGAGCCGGAAGCCGCCGGCCTCATTGACGACAAAGCCGTCCTCGACCATGCGCTCGAGCGTCGACACCACGATGTCCTCGCTCGCGCCGACGAAGTTCTGGATCTGCGCCGCGCTCGGCGCGTCACCGAGGCCCTCGCCGTTCAGCCAGTACATCACCTGCAGAATCTCGTCGCGCCAGTGCAGGTAGTCGATCGACTTCGGCTTGTCGTCACGAGACGCCTGGCTTTGCGCGTGCGCGGCGACGTCAACGGCACTCACAGCGCACGCTTAACGACAGAAACAGTGGAGGTTGTGTGTTTCGCGTACTCATTGGACTTGTCCCTGTGGTGCAGCGGGAGCCGCCGTCTCCTCGAGCCCAGCTTCTTCTTCAATATAACGCACGAGCACGGGAATCGCTGCTTCCACCTCTGGGCTGAAACCGTCGCCGAACGATTGGTCAGGGGTGGGTTCCACCTCGAAAAGAATCACCTCTGCCGGCAGCGCATCGAAGGCGCCGCAGACGAACACGAGGTTGTCGAGGCTGATGACACCGCTGATCGACTCACCGATCGCGCCCTGAATGCCGTCGACGTCGGGGAGCTCGGCTTTGCTCCACACGTGTCGTGTGACGGTCCCCGGTGTCTTGCCGCGATCCTGACTGCCGAAGAACACGACCCGGTCGAACGGAGGTTTCTCCTCCTTGAGATGCCAGACGGCGTCGAGCGGGCCGAAGCTCCAATCAGCAATCACCACGCCGGGTGGGAAGTCGCGGCCCATCAGCTGGGCCGCGACCTTCGGTCCCACCGACCAGTCGTGGAGATATGTGTAGCCGACGCCCGCTATGAGGATGTGGCTACCCAATTCCTGTGTGCTCTCAGTCCTCGAGCGCGCAGGCGCAGGTGTTGACTTCCTTGTTGACCATCAGCTTGTTCTTCGTGTCGTAGACGTGCGTGGTGCACGGCATGCACGGGTCGAACGAGCGAATGGCACGGAGCACGTCGATGCCCTT
>JAFALX010000040.1 GCA_019234035.1 Candidatus Dormiibacterota bacterium
TGCGGCCCGCACCTTGTACTCCCCTCGCCCCACGCACCGACCACATCCGGCTCGGGTCCGTGAAGGTCAGCCCTTCGGGTGTGTGCTCCTCCGCCAGATCACGCATCTCGCCAGCGCGAATCAGCCCTTGCGGCCGACGGCGATGTACTGCGACACGAAGAGCGCCGCGTTCGGCGTCGCAGCCACCCGTTGCGTGGCGGCGTCATAGCGGCGGGCGTCGTCCTCGGTGATGGCACCGGCGGCGAGCATCTCGTGGCGCGCGGCCACCATCGGACCGCCCAGGCGGAGAAACTCGCCGGGGACCTTCTGGATGGTCCCCTCGTGGTCGCGCAGCTCGAGTCCGGCTTCGGCGAGCAGCGGGCCGAGCTTCGGGCCGATGTCGACGTTGTTGCCGCGGTCGCGTTGAAACTCAACGTATCGCTGCGCCTGTTCGTCGAAGTCGGCGTCGCTGACGCTGAGCCGGCGTCCGGTGAGATCGACGTCCACGGTGTACACGTGGCCGCCCGGCCGCAGCAACGTCACTGCGTGCGCCAGCACAGCCTGGACGGCATCGCCGACGTGGAAGAGCACGTGGCGGATCATCACGACGTCGTACGTGCCCGGGTCGAGCGTCGTGGCGGTGCCGTCGCCCGCCACGACGGTGGCGTTGTCGAGGCCGCTGCTGCGTATCTCCTCGAGAGCGGCTGCGCGAGCTGTGGCGTTGGGTTCCACTCCGGTGACGCTGCCATTCGGACCGACGACCTCGGCGAGCGCGACGAGCACGGCACCCGGCCCACAGCCGACATCCGCGATGCGCGCTCCCGGCACGACGCCGTATCGCTGCCAGCGCTCACCCTCCTGCACGCGAGCGCGCTTCGCCATCTCGCGATACCGCATGCGCTCCGCCTCGCTGAGGTCGAGCGCGTATTCGGGTGTATCGGGTCTCACGGCCATCGGCGCTCCTCCTCTCGTCGCGGCTTCGCACTACTCAGGCTTCAGCCCGGCCATGAATTCTGCAATGGCGGCGGCCACCTCGTGGGGTCGCTGCACGGGCAGATCGTGGATCCCGTCGATCCACACGACATGCGCGCGCTCGCCGAGCACCGATCGCGCGCGCTCCATCGCATGCACCTTCGGCGCGTCCTCGTGGTCTGGCGAGCCCGCCGGTATGAACAGCACGGGGCAGCGCACGCGCGACATCAGCTCGTAGCTGTCTAGGTCGAACAGGTGCCGAGCGATCTGCATGTGCTGGTCGACGTGCAGGTGCGGTCGCAGGTGCCCCTGGCCATCGTCCTCGAAGTTGCCGAGCAAGATCTCCGCAGCGGTGGCAGCATCCGACCCCTCGCTCACCGGCGACGCCTCCATCCAGTTGCGCAGCGCCGCGGCGGTGATGCCGGACAGCTGCGGCGGCCGCATCGTCTGCTCCGCGACCTCCCACGAGGGCCCGAAGTACGCCTTCAGGTCGGTGGCGCCACCGTCGACGCACACCGCGCCCAGCACCGACTCCGGGCGCGCGGCGGCATAGGCGAGCGCAACCGAGGCGCCCCAGCTGTGCCCGGCGACGACAAGCGGCCGTGGGTCGAGCGCATCCACCACCTGGCCGAGGTCGTCGACCACAGTCCCGAAGTCATAGCCCGTCTCGGGGCGGTCGCTTTGTCCGTGGCCACGGAGGTCGACCGCGAGCACGCGATGCGCGGGGGCAAGATCGGCGCCCACCAGATCCCACCACCGAGCGTTGCTCGCCAGCCCGTGCAGGGCGAGCACCGCCGGCTCGCCGCCGGGACGATCGCGCACGGACAGCGTCGGGCCCGCCGTCGGTACCCGCCGGATCTGCATGGCTTCCACGACCAGGCCGCATTCTGGCCCGTAGCCGGGCGTGCGCGCTCGTTAGCATGGCTGCGCGGCGGGGCCCAGCCCGCCGATCCCGGGAGGAGCCCCCTGTCAGCCATCGAGCCCTACACGCGCCGCCTCCTGCGGAACGCCGCTCCCATCGTCGTGGCCAACCGCGCCCCGCTGGTCCTCCAGGCTGCGGACCCGTACCGGGGCATGCCGGAACGGCTGGTGAAGGGCGCCGGCGGCCTGGTGACGGCCCTGAGCAGCCTCGCGGCCGCCACCGATTCGGTGTGGGTCGCGATCGCCCGCGACGACGGCGACCGCGAGCTCATGAGCCGCGGCTGCCCCGCAGATCTGGTGACCGAGGACGGGACCGCGTACAGCGTCTCCTTCGTCGACCCGGGGCGCGAGGCGTACGACCTCTTCTACAGCGTCATCAGCAACCCGCTGCTCTGGTTCATCCAGCACTACCTGTGGGACCTGGCCCGCGAGCCGATCGTCGACGCCTCGGTGATCCGGGCCTGGACCGACGGCTACGTCCGCGTGAACCAGGCCGTCGCCGATCGCGTGGTGGCGGAGGCGCAGCGCGCCGCCAAGACGCCGCTGGTCTTCGTGCAGGACTACCAGATGTACTGCGTGCCGCAGATGGTGCGGAAGGTGCTCCCCGATGTCCACGTGCAGCACTTCGTGCACATCCCGTGGCCCACCCCGCAGTACTGGACGATCCTGCCCAAGCCGATGCGCGACGCCGTGGTCAACGGGCTGCTCGGCGCCGACATCATCGGCTTTCAGACCAGCCGCGACGTGCGCAACTTCCTGCTCACGTGCGAGGAGAACCTCGGGCTCGCCGTCGATCAGCGGGAGCGCACGGTGTTCCACGAAGGACGCGCCGTCTGGGTGCGCAACTATCCGATCAGCATCGACGCGGTCGAGCTGCAGGCGCATGCGGGCACGCCGGCGGTGCTGGAAGAGGAGGCGCGCATCCAGCAATGGCGTCCCAAGCACCTCATTCTGCGCGTCGACCGCACCGACCTCAGCAAGAACATCGTGCGCGGGTTCCTCGCCTACGAGCGCATGTTGCAGGCGCATCCGGAGCTGCACGGTGACGTGGTTTTCTGGGCGTTTCTGCAGCCCAGCCGGCAGGACATCGACGACTACCGCGCGTACCTCGGCAGCGTGCTCGGCGTCGCGGCACGCATCAACCGTGCGTATACACGCGGCGGTTGGACTCCGATCCGCGTGGAGATCGAGGACAACGTCGACCGCGCCATCGCCGCGTACCGCAACTACGACGTGCTGCTCGTCAATCCGATCTATGACGGCATGAACCTGGTGGCGAAGGAAGGGCCGCTCTGCAACCGCAAGGACGGGGTGCTCGTCCTCAGCGAGAACGCCGGCTCACATGAGGAGCTCGGCGACTTCGCGCTCACGGTCAACCCGTTCGACATCGACGAGACCGCGGATGCCCTGCATCGCGGCCTGGTGATGGAGGCCCGTCAGCGCACGGCGCGCATCGGCCGCATCCGCGACACCGTGCGGGCGAACGACATCACGCGCTGGATCAGCCTCCAGCTCCAGGACCTCCGGGAGCTGATCGGCTAGCCCGCGGGTCTAGTGCCCGAGCCCGGCGAAGCCGGCGATGAACAGCCAGCCCATCACCGCAGCGAGGCTCACCCAGAACGTCGCCCAGGCCCTGGTGTCGAGGCGCCGACGCTGCCGGAGGTACCGCCTGCGGACGGCCAGATCGGACGCGCCGGTGGGGCGTCCGAGGGGCCGGATTGTGTTGCGATCCATGTTCACGGATCGGGAAACAGCATCCTCACGCAAGTGGTTACGGTTCTCCGCAGATGTGAAAGATGGGGTAGTATCACCTAATCGTGTCTAACCTGAGGGGGAAAGCCGCGCCTGCGGCTATCAGGACCCCGGAAAGTCAGACCTCATCGACACGGGAGCCCATGTCAGCGGCCGCAGCGGTAGACCCGTCGCCGGGAAGGATGGACCTCGACAAGCCCATCTACACGCTCAGCATCGCCGCTGAGATTCTGGAGACGCATCCGCGCACGCTCATGATGTACGAGGCGCTGAACCTCGTCGTCCCGCATCGCACGGCAACCAAGCGTCGCCGCTACTCGCAGCGCGATCTGCTCACCCTGCAGGCGATCCAGCGCCTCACGCGAGGGCACGGCCTCAACCTCAACGGCGCCAAATACGTCATTCAGTGCCTGCAGCTGCTCGACGCGAACGAGATCGAGCGGCCGCCAGACCTGCGCGACATCAACGTCGACCACGTCCGCATCTGACCCCGGCTCGTGCTGCGGGGCGCGTGGGTCCTCTCCCTGTACTCTGTGCGAGCGTGGAGGGAGTTCCGGGAGCGCGCCTAGGAGCGTCGGCGGGCACTTCCCCGGCTCGTGCGCGCGGCACATCCGAGAGGACCCAGAAAACGTCGTGAATCGCCCCGTGGTCGGAGCAACCCCGTGAGCCAGGCAACGGACCGTCAGGCGGACGAAAGTCTCGGCGCGCTCGGCCGTGAGGTCGCCGAGGATGCGGTTCGTCTCGTGCGAGCTGAGATCGACTTCGCCAAGGCACAGCTGAAGGCGGCCGCGCTGCGGCTGCTCTTCGCTCTGGTGCTCCTCGCGATCGCGTTGCCGCTGCTCTTCATCGGCCTCATTGAAGCGCTGAGCGCGGTACCGGCGCATTACAGTCAGTCGATCTTCGGCAACAACTGGCTGGGCTGGGTGCTGTTCGGAGGTCTGTTCTTTGTGCTGGCGTTCGTGCTCGGCGGTATCGGAACCATCGCGGTGTTTCGCACGTTGAAAGCGGGCAAGGACACGGTGAACACGTTCAAGGAGGACGCCGAGTGGGCCAAGGGGTTGACGAAGCGCGGCAACAGCGGGAGCTGAGCAAGGCCGCGCTCGCGAGCAACCTTGACCGGCTGGAAGCGCGAGTGCGCTCCGAGCTGGACTGGCGCGCACGGCTCCAGCGTGAGCGCGGACGTCTCATCGGCATCGGAGCCGGTGTTGGCGTGGTGCTGATCGGCGCAACCGCGATACTCGTGCTGCGCAGGGTGATCGGCGGCAAGAAGCCCGCGGAGGAACCGCGACCGATCACGCTCGAGAAGCTCGGCAGCGAGTTGCAAGACCTGCGCCGCCTGGTGGAGAAGAAGAACGGATCGTCCGGGTCGCTGGTGCAGAAGGCCGTGCTGCGTGGCGTCACTGCTGCCGGCACTGCGGGGGGCACGGCGCTGGCACGCGAAGTGCTGAAGCGCCAGATGGCCACTCCGGAGGGGACTGAGACCGCGCGTGGCGGATGACCGGCCTCCGGTGAGACGCCGCCGCGCAGGCCTGCGCGGCCAGGGCACCGGTATCTGGAGCGACCCCGGAAAGCGCCTCGGCATGGGCCTGCGCACGCGGCGCATCGTCATCATGCTGGCGGCGCTGTTCCTCATCGGCGTCCTCAGCCTCGGCGGTGCCGTCGCCTACGCGGCGATGACGCTGCCCGACATCAACACGATCGGCCAGGCCACCGGCACGATCAAGATCCTCGACCGCAACGGCCAGCTTCTCGCCGAAGTTGGCCACAACAATCAGTCGCGACACGACGTGCAGATCAACCAGATCGCCACGGTCATGCAGACGGCGACGATCGCCGCCGAGGACCGCAACTTCTACAGCGAGGGCGCCTTCGACTTCCCACGTGTGGTCAAGGCGGTCATCGACGACCTGCTGGCCCGCGGCGCCGCCGAGGGCGCGAGCACGATCACCCAGCAGCTGGTGAAGCAGGCGTTCTTCGGCCAGGCGGCGTCGAAGGATCCGCTGCGCAAGATCCGCGAGGCGTTGCTGGCGCAGGAGATCGAGGGCAAGCTCAACAAGGCGCAGATCCTCAACGAGTACCTCAACATCACCTACTACGGCGAGAACGCATACGGCATCGAGGACGCATCGATGGTGTACTTCGGCAAGCATGCGAGCGAGCTCACACCCGCGGAAGCGGCGCTGCTCGCCGGCCTGCCCGAGGCGCCGTCATACAACGACCCCTTCCAGAACCCTCAGGCTGCGTACGCGCGCATGCACTACGTGCTCGGCGGCCTCGTCGTGCTCAACGCCATGACGCAGGCGCAGGCGGACGCCGTCGATCCGCTGGTCGGCGGCGACAGCGCCACGCCGGCGCAGGTGCAGCAGCAACAGGCGAACCAGGCGGCGATCACCAAGGATCTGACCAACGGCAAACCGAGCGCGGGCCTCGGACCGGCGCCGCACTTCGTGCAGTACATCGAGAATGAGCTGCAGTCGCAGTTCGCCAACGACCCCGCCTACCTCAACGGCGATCTCACGGTGACCACCACGCTCGATCTTTCGGTTCAGCAGAAGGCGGTCACCGCGGTCACGCAGGGGCTGCCGAAGATCGGCAACGGCGCCAACAACGCGGCATTGCTGATGCTCGAGCCGCATACCGGCCAGATCCTGGCGATGGTGGGCTCCGCAGACTTCAACAACGATGGGATCGGCGGCCAGTTCAACGTCACCACGCAGGCGGAGCGCCGCCCGGGGTCCTCGTTCAAACCGATCGTGTACGAGGAGGGCGTGCGCACCGGCACGGTGCTCCCGACCACGATCCTGCAGGACACGTACGCAGAGTCACAGAACCTCGGTGGCGTGCAGGACTTCGACCGCAGCTACGAGGGCAACATCACGGCCAAGCAGGCACTGCTGGGCTCGCGCAACATCGCAACCGAGCAGGCGATGGTGAAGGCCGGCGTCGACAACGTCATCAACTTCGCCAAGCAGCTGGGTATCTCCACGCCGCTTGCGGAGAATGCGAGCACAGCCATCGGGTCCTCCGCGGTACGCATGACCGACCTTGCCGCCGCCTACGCTGCATTTGCCAACGGCGGGCAGCGGGTGACCGCGTACGGCATCCTCAAGGTCGTCGACAGCAGTGGCAACACTCTCGTCGACAACGGCACCCCGCCGGGCCAGGAGACGGTGATGACGGCGTCGCAGGGACAGACCATCACTGACATCCTGCGCGGCTACTCGAATTACTGGAATCTGCCGGTGAAGTGGGACTCGGCGTGCAAGTCGGGCACGACGGACAGCTTCGTCGACGCCTGGTACACCTGTTACACGCCGAGCTGGGTGGTCACGACCTGGACGGGCCACACCGACGTCAACAACCCCGGCGAGCTCGGCATGGACGGCGTCTTCGGCACCACCGAGGGCAGGTACATCGCGACTCCGTTCATCAACTCGCTGCCCAAGCCGTCGCCGTTCCCGGTGGTGGCGCCGAGCGTTCCCCTCTCGACGCCCACGCCGACACCGGCGCCGACCGCCACGCCGACGCCGGCGCCGACCGCCACGCCGACGCCGACGTCGACACCGTTCGTGCTGCCGACGCTCTTCCCGGCCTGTCCGACACCCACGCCGACTCTCACCTCGCCGTCGCCGACGCCGCGCCCGACCGCCTGCCCGACCTAACGGTCACCCCGCCGGGCACCGCGGAGAGCGCCACGCTATACGAGCCGGCGTACCAGCCGGCGGCGACGCCGACACCCGCCCCGGCTGCCGCCCCGGCAGCGATCGCCTCTCCGACGTAGGGTCGGTCAGTCCCGCTCGGCGGGACGGACCGCGATGGTCACGCGTGAGATGGCGCAGAGATTTCCCGCGTCGTCGGTGATCTCAACGTCCCAGATCCACGTGGCGCGGCCGCGGTGCCGCGGGCGAGCCTCGGCGTGGATGTAGCCCTCGAAGATCGGGCGCAGGAAGCTCGTGTTGTTGTTCTGGCCGACTCCGATCTCACCGCCGTCCGCGACACCGAGACTGGTGCCGATCGACGACAGCGCCTCGGCAATGGAGGCAAGGACGCCGCCGTGCACGAGGCCGAACGGCTGCCGGACCTTGTCGGCCACCGCGCAGCGAGCCTTGACGAGATCGGGCGTGGTCACCTCGAGCTCGAGCCCGTAGCTGCTGTCGAAGGTGACGCGGTCGGTGGGGAGGGCGAACTTCATCGCGTGAGAAGTGGTTCTGTCTCGGCGAAACCGCGGGCGGGTGTGGGGAGCTCAGCTCCTCCTGAACAATTCGGTGAGTGGCCCGTTGTGCCCCGCGAGCATCGAGTGCAGGTCCAGGAGCTCGTCGCCGCTGATCGGGCCTTCGACCTCGGGGAAGCCCTCGTCGAACTCGCGTTTGCGCTCCTCGTCGGCCTCGGTCTGGAAGATGATCTGCAGCAGGTTCTCGTCGTTGCACGAGGCGCAGGTCACCCGGACCAGGGCTCGATTCCCCTGTTGGGCGAGCACATTGATCCCGCAATCCGCCATGTTCTCGCCACAGGCGGTGCAGCGATAGCGGCGGGCCTGGAAACGGAGGAGCTCGAGGAGGTCCATCCCGGTTCAGTATAGGCGCCGGTCCGACACGGCAAACGTGTGCAACGGGCGCCGCCGGATACACTCGATCGGGCCCTTTGGGGAGTGGCCAAGTGGTAAGGCAGCTGACTCTGGATCAGCCAATCAGAGGTTCGAATCCTCTCTCCCCAGCCAATGTGATGTCTCAGGACATCGCGGACAGATGTCTCACGACATCGTGGACAACTGTAGGGCGTGGTTGCCTCCCAGGTGGTCGGCCGAGGGGCTGGTGGTCGCGCGAGGGATCGAGAGTGAGGGCGCGGATGAGGACGCCGTCCGCGTCGACGATGCGGATGTCCTTGTTGTCGATGAACATGGTCACGCGCAGCTGTCGATGTTCGACGCCGAGACCGATGTGGTGCAGCTGGCTGAGGTAGCGCAAGGTCACGCGGCCGTGCAAGTCAACGCGGTCGTGACGCACGCGGTAGTGCACGGGAGGCGCTGCCGACGTTGGCCCGGCTTTGATGCGTGCGTGGAAGGCGTGGAACGGCGTGGCGGCAGACAGGGCTCGATGGGGTCGTCGCTGGTTGGCCAGAGGCGTGCGTCAGTCCAGCGAGGGTGCAGTGATTGGCCGTGATGCCGAGTCGTTCGAGCCGGTAGGCTATCCACAACACAGGCGACCCCATGGCACCATCCACCTACGATCGCCTGCGGGGTGGCCGCCGTGTGTGGTGCGGGGCTCCTGACCAACTAGAGAGGGTTCTCGATGCACTCATTGACGCAACGCGTGGCGCTGGCAGCGGCGGCCTCTGGCGTGCTCGTGATAGCTGCGTGTGGGAGCTCGTCAAGCCCGGGCGCTTCCAGAAATGCGCCGGCTACATCGACCCCGCTCGCCACTGCAACCCCTGGCCCGGCGAGCATTCAGGCCAGCCT
>JAFALX010000222.1 GCA_019234035.1 Candidatus Dormiibacterota bacterium
GCCCGACGAGACGGTGCAGGCCTGCCTGGACGCCGACGCGGTCCTGCTCGGCGCCGTCGGAGGACCGAAGTGGGACCACCTCCGCGGGCAGCAGCGCGTCGAGGCCGGGCTGCTGAAGCTCCGCCGCAGCCTCGACGTGTTCGCCAACCTGCGCCCGGTGCGTGTCCACCCGCGTCTCGCGGAGCGCTCACCGGTGAAGGGCGAGGTGGTGCGTGGCACCGACCTGGTGATCGTGCGCGAGCTCACCGGCGGTGCCTACTTCGGCGAGCCGCGCGAGCGCAGCGGCAGCGGGCCCGACGAGGTGGCGCGCGACAGCACGGTGTACACGGTGCGCGAGATCGAGCGCGTGGCACGCGTGGCGTTCGAGCTGGCACGCGGCCGTCGCGGCCACCTGATCTCGGTGGACAAAGCTAACGTGCTCATCACGAGTCAGCTGTGGCGGGACACGGTGACCGCACTCGTCGCCGACTATCCGGACGTGAGGCTCGAGCACCGCCTCGTCGACTCGTTCGCGATGGACCTGGTGCGCGCACCCGCGGCGGTCGACGTCGTCGTCACCGAGAACCTCTTCGGCGACATCCTCAGTGACGAGGCCTCCGTGCTCGCCGGCTCGCTCGGGCTGCTCCCGTCCGCGAGCCTGGGCAGCGGGAAGGCGGCGTTGTACGAGCCGATTCACGGCAGCGCGCCGGACATCGCGGACAAGAACATCGCCGATCCGTACGCCGCCATTCTGTCGGTGGCGCTGCTCCTCCGGCACTCGCTGCACCGCGAGGATCTGGCGCAAGCCGTCGAGACCGCAGTCGACGGCTGCATCAGCGAGGACGTGCTCGGCTACGACCTCGGCGGCACGCTCGGCACGCGCGAGCTCGGTCACGCGGTGCGCCATGAGTTGAGCACGCTGCTGCAGGAGCAGCAGCGTGAAACCGCAGGAGCCTCATCGTGACCGGGGGGTATGCGGGGGGTGCTCCCCCGCATGTCGAGATCTACGACACGACGCTGCGCGACGGCGCCCAGGGAGTCGGCATCAACTTCTCGGTCTCCGACAAGCTGCGCATCACCGAGCACCTCGATGCCCTCGGCGTGGCCGTCATCGAGGGGGGCTGGCCGGGATCGAACCCCACCGACACCGAGTACTTCGACCTCATGCGTGGCATCCCGCTGCGCAACGCGGTGCTTGCCGCGTTCGGCGCCACGCGACGCGCCGGGGTGGCGCCGCAGGACGACCTCCAGCTGCGCACGCTGCTCGAGTCGCAGGCGCCGCTGATCACGCTGGTGGGCAAGTCGTGGGACCGCCAGGTCGCCGACGTGCTGCGCACGACGCCCGAGGAGAACCTGGCGATGATCGCGGACTCGGTGCGCTGGCTGCGCGAGCAGGGACGGCGCGTCGTGTTCGACGCCGAGCACTTCTTCGACGGCTACCGCGAGAACCGCGACTACGCGCTGCGCTGCCTAGAGGCGGCAGTCGGCGCAGGAGCGGAGCGCGTCGCGCTGTGCGACACGCGCGGGGGCTCGCTGCCCGCCGACGTTCAGGCCGGCGTGAGCGATGTCGTGTCCAACCTCGGTGCCGTTGCCGGCATCCACTGTCACGACGATTCGGGTGTCGCGGTGGCGAACACGATCGCCGCGGTGCACGCCGGCGCGGTACAGGTGCAGGGCTGCATCAACGGCTACGGCGAGCGCACCGGCAACGCCAACCTGTGCACGCTCATCCCCAACCTGCAGCTGAAGATGGGCATGCGGGTCGTCGACGACGCGCAGATCGCGCGGCTGACGACGATCGCCCGCGACGTGGCGGAGATCGCCAACATCACACCACCGCACTGGGCTCCGTACATCGGCATCTCGGCATTCACGCACAAGGGCGGCCAGCACGTCGATGCCATGGCCAAGGCTGCGTACACGTACCAGCACATCGACCCCGAGCTCGTCGGCAACCATCGCAGCACCGTGGTCAGTGACAAGTCGGGCCGCACGACGATCAAGGCCAAGGCGGCCGATCTCGGCGTGGCACTCGGCGATGACGCGTCGTTGACCCGGCGTGTCGCCGACGAGGTCAAGCGTCTCGAGCATCTCGGGTACTCGTTCGAGGGCGCGGAGGCGTCCTTCGAGCTGCTGATCCATCGGGCGCGCGGGCACGAGCCGCCGTTTCGCCTCGTCGA
>JAFALX010000254.1 GCA_019234035.1 Candidatus Dormiibacterota bacterium
GCTCGCCGGCGGATCGACGACCGTCAACACGCCGGCGTCGAGTATCAACTCGATCATCCACGCGCTCTCGGCCATCGCGTCCGGGACCATGTACGGCCACGAGCCGGCGCCCCCGCTCGGGGTGATCACCGCTGTCGCAGGAGCGGCGATCCTGCTCACCGCTCCGATGGCACTGCTCGTCAACCTGCGGTACCGCGCGCACGACGCTGCCCGCACCGCGTATCTGACGTTCTGGGCTGCCGCCGATGCGCTGGTGGTGGTGGCATTTGTCGTCCTGGGCTACGGCGGGCCGCCCCTGATGGGCCACTATCTCGTTCCCTGCCTGTTCTCCGCAGTCGCGACGTTTCCACTGCTGTTCACGGTCCGGTTCCGCACGGCCGCAGGCGCAATCGCAGCCGTGGCGGTGCTGGCGTCCGCTGTGGGCGTTCTGACGGTGCCGGCCGGCATCTACGGGGGCGCGGACGCGCAAGTGACCGCGCGCATCCTCAGCGTGATTCGCGCCCAAGGACTCTCGAGAGGCTACGCGGGGTACTGGCTGAGCCATCCGATCACGTGGCGGAGCGACGAGACCGTCCACGTTTATCCGGTGCAGCAGACCCGTTGTGATGCCGGCCGAATCTGCCCCTACGAGCTAGCCAGCGCCACCTGGTACCAGCCCGTCGCCGGCCGAACGTTTCTGGTCGTGACCCCAAACGATGCTTGCGTACGGATCCCGCCGCCCAGTCTCGGCGCGCCGCTGCGGACCATTCCGGTCACAGGCGGGGCGACGGTGCTCGTCTTCGGGCACGACATCGCCGCGGACTTCGGCCATGAGCGGCCGTCGTGGGACGCGCCCTGTCCCTGACGCGCCCGGTCGGACCCGGGAGGGAGCGACGGTATCGCCCACGACAACGGGCGTGCCGGCTACCCAGGGGTGGGCGCCACCACCACCTCGTCAGCGCCCACCACTCGCTCGACCCGGCTCCCCTGCAGATGGACGCGCACGCCGGCCATGCCCACGTTGCCGGGCTCCCAGCCCTCCGCGGCCAGCTGACGCGCCTCGCCCCAGGTCTTGGCCTGCTCCTGGCGGCGGCCGTCGGTGAACGCGATCGTGCCGGGCCGGGTGGCGAATCCGAAGCCCACCTCGCCGCCGCTCTTCAGGAACACCTTCACGCCGGCGAGCGACGTGGCGGCGTCGTACATCTCGTCCGGCGCGGCGAGGGCGTCCGCGAGGGTCGGCATCGAGCCGGACTTGACCAGCTCGCGGACACTCGCTCGCTGCGCGATATGGGCGGCACGCACACGGCGCCGCCGCTCGGTGGAGAGCTCGGCCAGGCGGGCACGAATCTCGCGGAGCTGGCGGTCCCACGGCGACATGGCCGCCACGGTCGCCCGCTCGGCGGCTCGGAGATCGCGTTCGGCGGCCTCGAGACCGCCCTCTGCCAGCGAAAGCAACGTCTCGGCGTCGATGGCGTCCGGCAGCGGTGGCATCGCGGTCGCATCGGGCTCGGCCACGGGGCCATCATGCCTCGACGGGCCGGGGGCGCCCAGACCGGCGCGGAGCCGGCTATGGGGCGTATACGCCGATGAACGCGCCGCACCCGAATGCGTCGCCATGCAGCCGGTCGCGCACCTGCTGCAGCACGCCAGGTGCGTACGGGAGCGGGGCATCCGGATGGGCCGCCGCCAGGGCCGCGTGTCGCTCGTATCCGCTGAGGCCGATGCTCGACAGCTGCACCGCGTCGAACGTCTCGAAGAGCACGAGGTAGTGGCCGCGAGCGCCAAGCGATCCCGCAGCGTCGACGATCCGCTGTTCCGAGCCCTGATAGTCCGGTGGAATCATCCAGTCGATCGGCAGTGGGTTGTGGATGCCCAGGGCCGGGTAGAGCGCCTGATTGTCGGGAAGCACGGCGACCGAGCGCGATGGGTGCTGCCGGATACACCGCGTGACGTCGACAAGGTACCGCTGCGTCGTCGGGTCCAGGGAGATGCCAGAGAACGCCGGGATCGCCGCCGACACCGACGCGGTGAGCTCCGCCGCCGGTGCTTCGCGATAGACGTCGGTGGTGCGTGCGGCAATCGACGATCCCAAGCTCAGGGTGATGATCGCCGCAGCCGCGACGGACCAGGCGGGCCCGCGGGTTCTGCCGACGTGAGCCGGCACCGGCCCGAGCAGGGTGGCACCACGCCAGAACAGCACCAGCGCGACGCCACCTGCGCAGAGGTCGGGGTTCTGGTACCCCAGGCTCAACGTCACCATCCACGCGAGCGCTGCGACGATGGCGGCATCGACGTCCAGCCGTCCTGACGCGACCCAGCTGATGGCGATGTAAGCCAGGAGCAGCTGAACGAGCTCGCCGCCCCAGGCACCGGCGAGGGCGAGCCGCCCCAGCGCCAGGATGAGGACGGTCAGCAGGAGCATGGCAACGGCAGTTCCCGTGCGGACACCGCGGACCCAGTCCGGCCGGTGCTGCCGCAGGAGGGGGAGCGCCAGCCCGACGCTCGCCGCCGCGCCAATGACCAGAAGCAATGCATCGGCCCGCAAGGGCTTGAACACCGCGAAGAGGTCGACGTCGCGCTGGCTCAGCAGCTGGGTGACCATCGCCGGCCCAGCACCCAGCGCCGAGAGCACGCCGGCATACAGCGCACCAGGTGCGGCGCTGATCGCGCCGTTCATCAGCAGCCGGCGGAGGAACGCCGTGCCGCCGCGCTGTGGCGCCGGCCACGATGCGAGCACCGCCGCCAGCACCGGTACCAGGATGAAACTCTGTTTCGTTGTCACCGCGGCCCCGGCGATGAACAGACCGCTCCAACGGCGCAGGCGCCCGGGTGGGTCGCCGGAGACGGGCCGGATCAGGACCACGCCGACGAGTGTGAGCAGGACACCGTCGACAGGGCTCCACGCCATGAGCGGGAACGTGTGCAAGTCGATGACGAGGGCGGCGAGCACCAGCGCCGTCTGCAGCGCCGACCACCGCACCGGCGTCGCGCGGAAGACGACCACTCCGAAGAGGATCGCGATGGCCGTCATCTCGCCGAGGGCGATGACGTGCGACTTCATGAGCATCGGTCCCGGCAGGACGAACTCGATCAGGTGCAGCACGGAGGCACCGACCGGACGCGGCGTGATGAAGTCGCGGTGCGGAACCTGCCCCTGGAGCATTCGCGCGGCGTACGCGAGCACCATCCCCTCATCGGTTGGGTTGAACCCGACTCGTCCGATGACGAGGCTCAGAAACGCCACCAACGCCGGAGGCCAGACCAGCGTCGTGACCAGGCGAGCGGGGGGAATCGGCCCGCATGGTGGGCGACAAGGCACCTCAGCAAGGTATGAGTGGCCCGGTTACGATCGCGCGACGTGGAATGCACGACTGTGCTCCGATGCCAGCGCTCGGTGCGCTGCAGTGCTTCTCCAGGATGAGCGTGACGACGCGCTTGACGCCGCTGAAGGGCGGATCGACGGTCCGTTGCGGTATGACGTCTGCATCGTTGACGCCGCAATCAACTGATTGGAGGCTTGTCCCGTGGCCCAGGTGCTTCACGACGTGATCCGCGAGGAGCGTGACGGCGTCGTCTCCACGCTCACCATCGATCACCCCCCGGCCAACGCCATCAGCAGCGCGGTCGTCGCCGGGCTGGCCGAGGGCCTCGAGCGAGCAGAGCGAGACGAATCCTGCCGAGCCCTGGTCATCACCGGCGCCGGCCCGAAGTTCTTCTCCGCCGGGGCCGACATCACCCAGTTCGCCGCGGGTGACGGCAGCCTCGGCGCCGCCGTCGATCTGACGCTGCGCCTCGAGCGCTCGCGCCTGCCGGTCATCGCCGCGGTGAACGGGGTCGCATTCGGCGGCGGCTGCGAGCTGAGCCTGGCGTGCGACGTGCGCATCGCGGCGCGGAGCGCGCGCTTCGGGCAGCCCGAGATCAAGCTCGGCATCATGCCGGGCTGGGGCGGCACGCAGCGGCTGCCGCGGCTCATCGGACGCTCACGAGCGACCGAGCTGCTGCTCACCGGTGATCCCATCAACGCCGAGACCGCGTTCCAGCTCGGCCTCGTGTCGGTGGTCGTCGAGGACGACGCCCTGGCCGAGGCGGCATCGAGCTGGGCGCACGTGCTGGGTTCGCGCGCACCGCTCGCGCTCGCCGCCATCAAGCGCGCCATCAACGAGGGCGCGCATCTGCCCATCGCCGACGGGCTCGCCCTCGAGCAGCGCGAATTTGCAACGTTGTTCGGAAGCGAGGACGCCGCGGAAGGCGTCAGCGCCTTCATGCAGAAGCGCCAGCCCACCTGGAAGGGCCGTTGACCGCAATCCTCAGCCCGGTGGCACTGGTGTTCCTCGCCGGTGCCGCGCTCACCGCGACGGGCCTGCGCTGGAACCGCCTGCTCGGCCTCATGCGCAGCTCGCAGAAGCGCGAGTCGAGGCTCGACAACATCCCCGACCGCGTGCGCGCGTTCGGCGTGTATGTGCTCGCGCAGGCGCGGCTGCTGCGCTGGCCCTACGCCGGCATCCTGCACGCTCTGATCTTCTGGGGCTTCGTCGTGCTCCTCACCGCGATCGCGCAGGCGATCGTCGAAGCGCTGTGGCAGGGCTTCCAGTTCCAGCAGCTGCCGGGCAGCGGCGCCATCGCCTTCCTGCAGGACCTCTTCTTCCTGCTGGTCGAGTGCGGCATCGTGATGGCGCTGGTCAACCGGCTGTTCGTCAACCCGATCCGCTTCCGCGGCAGCCACCGGCGCGACGCAATCCTCATCCTGGCGTGGATCGGGACGTTGCTGCTCGCGATGGAGCTCAACTACGCGACGCGCATCGCCGAGAACGCGCCCGAGGCGCTCGGGCAGTGGCGGCCCGTCGCGTCCGCGCTGTCGAGCATCTTCCGTCCGCTGGGCGCGAACAGCGAGGCGCTCGTCGTCTTTCACGGGATCTTCTTCTGGCTGCACCTCGTGCTCGTGTTCGGCTTCCTCGTGTACCTGGGGTACAGCAAGCACCTGCACATCATCACCGCGGTGTTCAACGTGTTCTTCCGCAACGAGAAGCCGAAGGGCGCGCTGCCGACGCTCGACATCGATGCCGTCATGAGCACCGAGAACGAGGCCGACCAGCACTTCGGCCCGGTGCAGATCGAGCACTTCTCGTGGAAGGACATGCTCGACATGTACA
>JAFALX010000303.1 GCA_019234035.1 Candidatus Dormiibacterota bacterium
CCGTCGTGCCATTTGACGCCCTGGCGGAGATGGAATCGCCATGTCGTGGGGTTGGTCTGCTCCCAGCTCGTCGCCAGGCCGGGCTTGAGCGAGTAGTCCGAGCCGAGGTAGATCAGCGGTTCGTACACGTTCATGTTGAGCTGGTACATGTACGTTGTCGACTTGACGCCGACGCCGTTCGGCGCCCAGTCGTCCTCGCCGTACGCCATCTTCACCGTCGCCGCGGTGTTGACCACCGCTGCCGGGGTGGCGCTCGGCCCTGCCGCCGAGCCGCAGGCGGCGAGCAGCTCGACGGCCGCGCCCACCGAGAGCCCCATCGCCAGCGCGGATCCCATGAACTGGCGGCGGTTGATGGCGCCCGATGTGAGCGCAACCACGAGCTGCGCAACCCGCGCGTCTGTCTCCGAGCCAAGACCGGCGACGTCGACGATCCGCATACTGAAACCTCTTCCGTTTACGGCTTGTAGCAGCAGTGGCCGCGAAACTCAACACCTCGCTGGTGGCGGCTGAGTGTGGCACTCCAAATGTAAGCGTGTCAACGAGGTTTCGCGCGAGATCCGCAGCTGTACGCGGCGTTGCGACTATCCAGCTACAGGCACCGAGCACCTACCGGGGAACCTCAGAAACGAACGACGACCCGGGCGTCTCGCGCAGCCGCCATGCGAGAGCGGCGAGTGAAAGCGCCGCGACCAGCGCGGCGAACACGACAGTCGCCGTCAGAGGGCGGGTCAGCTGGGACAGCGCGCCCAGTCCGATCACCGGGATGGAGTTCCCAGAAAACACGCGATGAAGTACGTGGAGATGACCTCTGAGCGGCGGTCGCTCGGTGCAAGCTGGTTGACCAGGTCGAGACTTCCACGGTAACCGAGTGCCAGCGCGCTGCCGGCGAGCGCGGTCGCGACAATGAGAACGACACTCGAGCTCGCTGCCTGCGCGACAACCACCAGCGCCACGGCAGGCAGCAGCAGAACGAGGCCACCGGTCATCGCTGCTCGCGGCGCTAGGCGGCGTGCGATGAGGACGATCACCACGGCGACGAGGCCGAACTCGAAGACGATTCCACCGCCGACCGCGATGTTCGTTTGGTGGAGGTCGCGAATCGCGGTGATCGGGATGAGGGCAAAGTACAGGCCTCCCAGGGCGAAGATGACGAAACCGGTCACCGCGGGCGCCGCGAAAGCCCGCCGCTTCTCGCGAGGCACGCCGAGGCGCGGCTGCAACCGCACATCGGTCACCTTGCGGACGTGCGTCTCCTGCAGTTCGGTGGTGTGCGCAATCGCGGTCGCCACGATCACCAGCGCCACGCAATACGCGGCGAAGGGCAGGATGAGCGGCCATGGTGAGTACTGCGCGATCAGCCCTGCGAGGAGCGGGCCGAGAGCGACACCGCAGAGGTTGCTCGTGGTAGCCATCAGTGTTGATCGAGGGCGCCCGCTCGGTCCGTACTGCTCTGCGAGCCAGGCCGTCCCGGTGCCCGACAGAACTCCCACTGCCAGGCCGATCAGGACGCGCCCGAAGAAGAGCCACAAAGCGCTGCGCGCGAGGATGAACAGTGCGGCGCTCATCGCCGCAATGCCCAACGCCGGCAGCGCGACACGCTTGCGCCCGAGCTGATCGGAAATCTGACCGAACAGGACAAGCGCGACGATGTTGCCCGCGACGTACACCGCGTAGATCAGCGTGAGGGTGATCTCCGAGAAACCAAACTTCCGCTGGTAGAGCGCATACAGCGGCGTGGCAATCACGCTGCCCATGAACGCCACCGCGATAAGCGAGCCAATGGATGCGACGTCGGCAGCGCTGGGCCGTGGTGAACTGCGACCTACATTCGCCGGCGAGCGGCGTGCGTCCGCTGTCAGCTGGACGCCGTCGGGACTGCGGGGCGACCGGAGCTCGCGCCGCTGCGCGTGCGGCGCTGATCGACGATCCAGAGATAGAGCAGCGCGTACGCCGCGAGCAACAGCGCGGCGAAAACGATCCAGCGCCACAGCGCGATTGACCCGCCGCCGATCGTCGCCGATGCGAGGCCGATGTCCTGGCGCCCCGTGTCCGGCGTGCCCTGGCGTGCGTCGGTCCACGCGGCGACCGCGCCGCTGTTGTTGCTGTCGATGCCGAGCTTCGATCCCATGTCAGGCGGCAGGTACGACGGACCGGTTGCCGGTCCGATCGACGAGAGAAATGACCGCGTCGATGCGGCGACCGGCGTGAAGCTGCTGCCGTCGCCCGAGGTGGCGAGATACGCGCGAATCAGGTTGTCGCCGGTGTTGCGATGGCCCTGGTAGTACAGGACGTCGACGCGCCCGTTCGGGGCCGCTGACTCTGCTGGCAGCACCGCCAACACCG
>JAFALX010000261.1 GCA_019234035.1 Candidatus Dormiibacterota bacterium
GCACCGGGAGCGTCGCGCAGCGTGTCCACGCTGGCGGTGAGCATCAGCTGCGGCGCTCGCGAGCTCCCTCCGGCGATGTCGGGGCTGTGCAGTGCGAACTCGGCGAGCTCAACCAGGGCATCGGCCATGCGCTTGTCCCGCGTGCGGATGTCCTCGGCGCCGTCACGGCGGCCGAGCGACTCCAGCACCGTGCGCAGGCTCGCCGCACCGACGGAGTCGATGAAGCCGCGCAGCCATACACAGCCGTCCTCCCGAGCCTTCACCTCGAGAAAGCGCGCCTCCACGGCGTCGACGTGCTCGGTGAGGAAGGCCGCGGAATCCGCGGCATGGCGGGCGTTGGTGTAGTCGCGCCGGAAGCGGGTGACGCTGTGCTGCTCGGCCTGTGTCAGCAGCCGGCGCTCATCGAACGGTGCGGCCGCCGGTGACTGCGTCACCGCAGCGGCGGTGTGAGCCATGAGGGCGAGATGGCCGAAGCCGATGCGGCCGTCGTCCATCGCCGCCACGCTGCCCGGCATGACTGCGTGGTTCGCCGCGACAGCCAGCGCATCAGAGGCCACGCGACCGCAGACCTTCGTTGCGTCACGAATCCACTGGTATGCGGTTTCGCCGTACTCAGGGTCGAACTCGCCGGTTGCCGCCAGCTCGCCGCTGAGCGTGGCGAACTCGAGCTCGCACTGATCGATGACACGGCGCAGGCGGATGAGCTCCGGGCCGAGTTGCTCCCGGCTTCGGCCGCCATGTGGGCGCGCCCGCATCCGAGCCACGGCCGCTTCGACGGCTGCCCAGTCGTCGTGCTGTTCGCCGCTTTCACACATCGCTGTGTAGCGTATCGAACACCCGTTCGCCATCGCTAGGCGCACGCACGGACATCCGACGGACAAGGACTCCAGCCGCCGAGGCCGGCGCCCACGTCACCTCCGTCACCCCTCTCCGCACCCGCAGCTATCCTCAGCGCACCGATGGCTGAGTCCTCCTTCGACGTCGTCAGCGACTTCGACCACCAGGAGATGGTCAACGCGGTCGATCAAGCACGCCGCGAGATCACCACCCGCTACGACTTCAAGAACGTCCCCGTCGAGATCACGCTCGAGGAGACGAGCATCACACTGCTCAGCGCCTCGGACGCGCAGCTGCGCTCCATCCTCGACGTGCTGCAGAGCAAGGTGCACCGGCGCGGCATCGACCTCAAGGTGCTCGACCCACAGAAGCCGGAGCCCGCGGCCAAGGGCAACGTGCGCCAGACCGTCAAGCTGCGCAAGGGCATCGGCGAGGAGCTCGCGCGCGACCTCACCAAGCGCATCCGCTCGGAACACCCCAAGGTGCAGGTGCGCGTGCAGGGCGACCAGCTGCGGGTGGCCTCGCCGAAGAAGGACGAGCTGCAGGCGGTCATCGCGCAGCTCAAGGCGCTCGAGCTCGACACGCCGCTGCAGTTCACCAACTACCGGTGACGGCGCTGCCGTTCAAGCGGCATCTCACGCTGCCGAACCAGCTGACGATCCTGCGGCTGCTGCTGGTCCCCATCATCGGCTACACGCTGTCGGCGACATGGGCGTATCACGACCAGGTGAGCGTCGCCGTCTACGCGACGGCTGCCGCCACCGACACGCTCGACGGCCGCATCGCGCGGCGGCGCAAGCAGGTCTCCGAGCTGGGCAAGTTCCTCGATCCACTCGCGGACAAGGTGCTCGTCATCACCGTGCTCGCCATCCTCGTGGGGCAGGCGGTGGTGCCGTTCTGGGTGGTCGTGGTCATCTTCACACGCGAGTTCGTCGTCACCGGGCTGCGCTTCGTTGCGGCGGGCCAGGGCGTGGTCGTCGGCGCCACGCCGTGGGGGAAGTCGAAGACGGCCACGCAGAACGTGATGATCATGCTGCTCATCCTCGAGCAGCCCTATCCGGTGCTCCATGTGGCGGCGACGGTGTTCGTGGTGCTCGCCGTCATCACCACGGTGCTGAGCGGGCTCGACTACCTCTGGCGATACCGGCGATTCGTCATCTGATGGCGGCGGAGCGCCTCTCCCTGGCCGCTGCGTTCCCGGAGGTGCACGCCGTCGCCGACGCGTTGCGCAGCAGGCGGCTCACCGTCGCCGTCGCCGAGTCCTGCACAGGCGGGTTGCTCGGCGCCGTGCTGACCGCGGTTCCCGGGTCATCCGAGCACATGCGCGGCGGCGTCATCGCATACGCCGACGAGGTGAAGGCCGACCTGCTCGGCGTGTCCCGCCACGAGCTCGCCGAGCACGGCGCGGTGAGCGAGCCGGTGGCGCTTGCCATGGCAGACGGCGTGCGGCAGCGCTGCCATGCGGTCATCGGCCTCAGCATCACCGGGATCGCGGGCCCGGACGGGGGGACCGCGGACAAGCCGGTGGGGCTCATCTACGTGGGAGTTGTCCTGCCACACCATGCGCGCGTGGTGCGTTTGGAAGGTGACTCAGGTCGCGAGGCCAACCGCGCGGGTGCGGTGCTGGCCGCCCTGCGGCTCTGCTTGGAAGTGGCCTCCAAGCCTCCCCCAACAGGATGATTTTTCCCAATTTCGTATACGAAAGCCATACCCGGCGGCTACCCTGCAAACGCCCCCGTACAGCCGCCGGGGGCTGTGTGCAACACCGCGGCTGACGTGAAATTGCCAGCGGAGGAGGTCACACGTTGGGTATCAGTCGATTCAAGGTCGGCGGCATCGCCGTCGGACTTTTGAGCGTGATCACCGTGGCGGCGTGCGGGGGTGGATCGTCGTCATCGCCGTCGGGAAGCCTGGCGGCGAAACAGGTGCTGAGGTTTCCGGTCTTCCAGGACCCCAAGACCTGGGACCCCGGTCTGATGGACGCCGAGGTCGACACCGAGCTGACCCAGAACGTCTACGACAACCTCTGGCGGTTCAATGACGGGCTGAACATCACGCCCGACATCGCCACCACGGTGCCGACGTCGGGCAATGGCGGCATCTCGTCGGACGGGATGACGTACACCATCCACCTGAAGCAGAACGTCACCTTCGACAACGGAGACAAGCTGACGTCGAAGGACGTGCTCTACTCCTGGAACCGCGGCGCAGCGCTGAACGGCGCATATGCGAGCAACCTCTCGGGCATCGCCGGCTACTCCGCCGTCACCAAGGCAGGCAAGGCGTTCTGCTCCGCGAAGGCGGACCCGGCAACCTGCCACAGCACGCTCGAGCAGAAGCTGGCGGCACAGGACCCGACGCTGCAGATGTCGGGCCTCAGCGCGCCCGATGCATACACCGTGCAGGTCAAGCTGTCCAATCCGTGCGGCTGGTGCCTCACGGCGTGGACCCTGCAGGGCTCCACGGGTTCGATCGTCGACGAGAACGTCATCAAGAACGATCCGCTCAACTGGTGGACCAAGCCCGGTGGGCCCGGCGTCACCGACGGTGAGGTCGGGACCGGCGCCTTCTACCTCGCGTCGTACGTGCCCAAGCAGTCGATCCAGTGGAAGGCCGTCTCCAACTGGTGGGGCAGCCCCAAGCCGACGCTGACCGAGGTCGACAACGACATCAAGGACCCCTCGGCAATGTCGACGTCGATCTCCGCATGGGAGCAGGGTGGCTACGACATCATCGGGTACGGAGGCAACAGCACCCAGCCCACCGCTGACGTCCTGCGCGTCAAGGGCAACAGCAGCGAGACCGACGAGTTGCACCTCATCCCCAAGGGCCGAAGCACGTGGGTCAGCTTCAACGTGGGCTACCCGTCGACGGGCGGACCGTTCCAGGGGCAGAGCGCTGCCGCCAAGGGTCTCCGCATGGCGTTCGCGCTGGCCGTCGACAAGAACGGCCTCGTCAGCCAGGTGTGCAAGAACGTGCTCTGCTCGGCCGCGAACGGCGGCCTGATCACCAAGGGGTTGATCGGGTACCTCGGCGACAACGCCGATCCACTGGCGAAGTTCGACCCGACGCAGGCAAAGTCGCTGCTCCATCAGTACGACCCGAACGGGACGCTGACCGCCAACCTCAAGTACTCCTACAACGCCGGCGGCCTCAACGACCCGGTGGCGAGCTACCTGCAGGGCCAGTGGCAGACCAACCTCGGCGTCAACGTGGCGCTGGATCCGCAGCCCGACGCGTCGGCGTTCATCGCCAACCGGCTCGCCGGCAAGTACGTCATGGCTCGTGACGGCTGGCAGTTCGACTACAACCACCCGCAGG
>JAFALX010000394.1 GCA_019234035.1 Candidatus Dormiibacterota bacterium
AAGGGCGAGACCTGCGCGAACCGTTCCTTCGCCCGGCGCACGTAGCCCTGGCGGATCAACGACTCGACCGGTCGCAACGACTGGTCGGCGGCGACGAGCAGTCCCTGGCTCAGACCCGGGACGCACGCGAGCACCACGACGCACAGCACGCCGGCGATCGGCCAGAGCCCGACACCGAGCAGCGCCGCGGTGGCGCCGGCCAGCAACATGCCGTACGCAGCGGTGACGCCGAGCACGCGCCGCATGCGAGCCGTGAGCACGAGCTGCTTCTTCGGCGGAGACCAGCTCCAGAGCAGGGCTCCGACCACGGAGGCGACGAGCCAGCCGGCGGCGATGATCTCCGGGCCCCGCGCAGGGTCGATGGCGGCGAGCAGCAGCGCAAGCGCCACGATCGCGGCCGCGGCGAGCACTGCGGTGTGGGCGAGCCACGCGCGTGTCAGCCCCCACCGCAGGAAGCGCGTGTCCTCGTACTCCTCGATCTGCAGCATGCGCGCGGCGACCAGCGTCACGGGCACCGCGCGCGTCAGCCACGCGATCGCGGCCAGCGCGAGCAGCAGCGCGGTGAGCGCCCCGTTCACGCCGGATCCTGCAGGAAGACGTCGACAACCGTGCAGAAACGCGCAGGCTGTTCCAGATACGCGAAGTGGCCGGCGCCCTCGAACACGACAAGCCCGGCGTCCGGGATGAGGCGCTCCATCAGCTGCGCGTCGCGCAGCGGCGTGTCCGCGTCGCGCTCACCCCAGATGAGCAGCGTCGGCGCCGCAACACGTGGCAGCGTCGGCGTGATGTCCTCGTTCACCAGCCGCACCAGAGTCGCGCGCATCGCGCCGGAGGCGGCACGAAAGTCGTCGGATCCGCGACGGTCGGCGCGACGCTGCGCCGCGTCACGCAGGGCGCGAGGGAGCAGGGTCGCACCCTGGGTGCGGCGCAACGCCTTGTAGGTGGCCACCAGGTACCGATATCGCAGTCCGCGGCGGGGACGGATGCCGGAGCTGTCGGTCAGCACAATGCGGCGCACCCGCTCGGGATACGTGGCGGCGAGCACGATGCCGATGCGGCCGCCGTTGGAGTGCCCGATGACGTCGCAGCGGTCGACGCCGAGACGATCGAGCAGCGCGACCACCCAGCGGGCGTACTCGTGCACCGACCACGGCTGCGCCGGCGGTGGCGTGTCACCGAAGCCGGGCAGGTCGGGCGCGATGAGCCGGCGTTCTGACTGCAGCCCGTCGAAGATCGGCACGAAGAGCTCGGCGGAGGTGCCCCAGCCGTGCAGCAGCAGCACCGGCTTGCCGTCACCGCGCTCGATGACGTGCGCCGCGGGGTCCTCGGACGTCACCACCTGCAGCGTTACCTGCCGCACCTCAGGCGGACGGCCGCCCCGTCAGCAACCACGTGTCGATCGAGTATGCCGTGCGGGCCTTCGCGGCGTGCCGCTCCTCGGCCAGCTCCACCAACCGGGAGACGACGTCCGTGAGCGACAGCCCCACCGGCTCCCACAGGTGGAAGGCCAACGATCCGGGCACGGTGTTGATCTCGTTGACGATGATCTCCTCGCCGCGCACCAGGAAGTCCACGCGGGCGACGCCCTCGGCGTCGATGGCGCGAAACGCGGCGATGGCTGTCTCCTGCACGCGCCGCGTCATCGCCTCGGACAGCGGCGCGGGCACGATGCGTTGCGACGCCGCCTTGCCCGCACCGAGCGTCGCGGCGCCGCTCTTGCCGCCCTTGCTCAGGTACTTGTCCTCGTATGAGAGCAGCCCGCCGCTCTTCGGCTGCTCGCACGCGGACGCGCGCAGGTCGTCGCTCCTGCCCAGCACCGCGCAGTTGATCTCGACGATGTCCTCCTGCGCCGCCTCGGCCAGGCAGCGGGTGTCGTACGCCAGCGCGAGCTCGACTGCGTCGCGCAGCTGCTCGCGAGTCTCGACGCGCGACACGCCGATGCTCGAGCCCAGCGACAGCGGCTTGACATACGCGGGATACCCCGCGACGCGTTCGATGCCGTCGATCACCGTGCCGGCGCCGCCGCTCCATGCGTCGCGCGTCACGAGCACGTCGTCCAGCACCGTCAGGCCGGCGGCACGAAACGCGGCCTTGGCAAGCCGCTTGTCCATGCTGAGCGCCGCGGCGGCGACGACGCAGCCGCAGTACGCCAGGTCGTTCAGCTCGAACAGGCCCTGCAGCGTGCCGTCCTCGCCCCCCGTCCCGTGCACGAGCGGCAGCGCGACGTCGAGCTGCGCGGCCGGACGCTGGCCGCCGCCGAGCAGGCCGCGGCGTGCCTCGAGCGGCAGCAGCGTGCCGCGAGCCTCGGGGTCGGGGCGCAGGGTCACGCGGGTCGCGCCGGCGGTGAGCCGGCCGATGTCGCGGTACGACTCGATCGATGCCAGCGCCTCGCCGGTGTACCACGCACCGTTCTTGCCAATGTAGACGGGAACCGGCGTGAGCCGCGCAGCGGGGAACGCGCTGATCGCCTGCAGCGCGGTGATGACCGACACCTCGTGCTCCACCGAACGGCCGCCGAAGAACACGCCGACCGTCGTCATCCGGAAACGGGCACCCGAGAACGTGCGGCGGGCTCACCAAGGATCACGATCTCACGCTCGAGGTCGACACCGAACTGCCGCAGCACGGCGTCGTGCGCCACGCGCGCGAGCTCGAGCACGTCTGCCGCGGTCGCGTGTGCGACGTTGAGGATGAAGTTGGCGTGCTTGGGGGCGATCTCGGCCCCTCCGTGGCGCCGTCCCTTGAGGCCGCACGCCTCGACGAGGCGGCCGGCGGAATCGCCCGGCGGGTTCTTGAAGACGCTGCCGAGGCTGCGCACGCCGTACGGCTGCGACGCCTTGCGCTGCGCCTGGATCTCGTCCGTGCGCCGGCGCACCTCCGCAGGGTCGCCGGCGTGCACGCGCAGCCGCGCGCTCGCGACGACGTGACCGCGAAGCCCGTCCTGCAGCCGGGAGCGGCGGTAGTGGAAGCCGCATTCGGCAGCCGTCAGCACCTGTGCGTCACCCGCCGGCGAAACCACGGTGCCGTCGATGAGCACGTCGGCCATCTCCGTGCCGAATGCTCCCGCGTTGCCGTACACGCTGGCGCCGCACGTCCCCGGCACGCCGATGCCGAACTCGAGGCCGGCGAGCCCCTGGCGGGCGCAGTCGAGCGCGGCCCGCGGCATCATGGCGCCGGCGCCGAGCTCGACGCTGTCATCGCCCCGCACGCGCACCCGGCTGTCGTCGAACCGCACAACGAGCCCGCGAATGCCGCCGTCGAGGATCAGCGCGTTGCTGCCGGCGCCGATCGTGGTCAGCGGCACCGAATGCTCAGCGCACCCGCGCAGGACGCCCTGCATGGCCTCGGTGTCGCGCACCTTCGCGAACCAGTCCGCGGGGCCGCCGACGCCGAACTGGCTGTGCCGCGCCAGCGGCTCATCGCGCAGCACGCCGGGCAGCTGTGCGAGCCAGTCAGACGCGGACACGCCGTGCCTCCAGCGCTGCGTGCAGGCGCGGCGCGAGCTTGTCGAAGCCCCCGAGTGACAGCACGAGCATGACGTCGCCGTCGCGCGCGATGGATGTCAGCAGGGCGGTCGCCGCCTCGCTCGAGTCGACGACGTGCACGTCGCGAGTGGGTCCGGCACGCTCGGCCACGTCCTCGCTGCGCACCGTCGCGGGCTGGCCGCGCTCGCGCGCCTCCTCGATGGGCCCGATCACCACGACATCGGCCAGCGCGAAGCTGTCGCGGTAGCTCTCGAGCAGCGTTCGCGTGCGCGAGTACGTGTGCGGCGTGTGGATCGCCACCAGACGCCGAGCCCCGTACCGCGCGCGTGCGGCGTCGATGGCGGCGCCGACCTCGGTGGGGTGGTGGGCGTAGTCGTCGACCACGGTGACCCCGCCCGCGTCGCCGAGGATCTCGAAGCGTCGCGCCGGGCCACGGAAGTCGCGACAGGCGGCGACGGCGGTCGCCTCATCCGCGCCCGCGAACGTCGCGAGTGCCAACGCCGCCACCGCGTTGCTTGCGTTGTGGACGCCAGGAAACGTGCACGCGATCTCCAACGGCGGCGCATCGACGCGCCACACCGTGAACCGCTGCAGCGCCCCGTCATCGGTGAAGTCGCTGAGGCGCCAGTCGCTCTCGACGCCGGTGCCGTATGTGGTCGTCTCGCACGATGCGACGTCGCGCAGCGCCAGGCATTCGGGGTCGTCGGCGCAGAGCACGAGCAGCGCGTCGGCCGGGAGCCCGCGCGCCATGTCGACGAACGGCTTGCGGTACGCATCGAGACTCGGGTACACGTCCGGATGGTCCCATTCGAGCCGCGTGACACACACGGCCGAAGGCCGTGTGTGAACGAATTTAGGGCTCGAATCCCAGGGAGCTGTCGTGTACTCGTCGCCCTCGAAGACGAACGGGCCGGTGCCGAGGCGCGAGCTGCCGCCGAGGTCGAGTGACGTCGACCCGAGGCGGAATCCGGGATCCAGACCGGCGCGCGCCAGCATGTGCACGAGCAGCGCGGACGTCGTGGTCTTGCCGTGCGTGCCGCAGACGGCGAGCCGCACGCGCTCGCCGGCCACCTCGACGTAGAAGCCGATCTCGCTGGTGTACGGCAGCTCGCGGCGCTGCACCTCCAGCCACTCGGGGTTGGACGGCCTCGTCTGGTTGCCGACCACCACCAGATCGGGCACGCCCCAGCGGTCGAGATTGGCGGGGTCGCTGTGGTTCTCCCAGCGGATGCCGGTCGCGGTCACGACGTCGCTCATCGGCGGGTACGCGAAGTCGTCCGAGCCGGTCACGACGTCTCCCGCCTCGAGCGCCAGCATCGCCGCGCCGGCGGTGGCGTAGCCGCAGATACCGAGGAAGTGGACGTGCCGCGTCATCGCCGCTCGTCACCCACCCGAACGATGAGGCGCGCAACGCGCTCGGCCGCGTCGGGCCGGCCCATGCAGCGGCTGGCCTCGGCCATGCGACGCCACAGGTCGGGATCACGGAGCACACCGAGGATCGTCCATTGCAGGGCCGCGGGGGTGCACTCCTCGTCCTCGATGACGGTCGCCGCGCCGGCCTGCTCGTACGGAGCGGCGTTGTGGCGCTGATGTCCGCGGACATGCGGATACGGCACGAGGATCATCGGCCGCCCGAGGGCCGAGCACTCAGCCAGCGACGAGCCGCCGGCGCGCATGACGACCAGGTCGGAGTCCGCCATGCGCCGGCCGAGGTCGTCGAAGAAGGCCGCGACGCGGTACCGCCGTCGCAGCTCGGCCGGGAGCGCGGCCTCCGCCTCGCGCATCTCGTCGATGTCGCGCGAGCCGCATTGGTGCGTGACGATGACGGCGGGGTCGTGCTCGAGCAGCGTGCGCACGCAGCCGGCGACCGCGACGTTGATCCGGTGCGCTCCCTGCGAGCCGCCGGTTACGAGGATCCGGGTGCACCGTTGCCCCAGTGGCGTGCCCACGAGCTGCTGCACCTCGCGGCGGATCGGGTTGCCCGTCAGGATCGTGCGCGCCCCGTGCAGGTGGCTCGCGGTCTCCTCGAACGACGTCGCCACCACCCGGGCGCGGCGCGCCAGCAGCCGGGTGGTGCGCCCGGGCAGCGCGTTCTGTTCGAGCAGCACCGCGGGCAGGCGACGCGCGCGGGCCGCCGCGATCACCGGCAGGCACACGTAACCGGCACCGCCGACGACGACGTCGGGGTCGAGGGAGCGCAGGAGCGCGTAGGCGGCCATGGTCGAGGACGGCAGCTGCGCCAGCGCCTTGACGATGGTGCTGGGGACGCCGGCGTCGACGCCGCTCACACGCAGCGTCTCGAGGGGGAAACCGGCCTCGGCCACCAGGCGCTCGGCCACCCCGCCGGCCCGGCCGACGACGGTGACGTCGCCGTCAGGATCGGCTGCGCGCAGCGCCTGCGCGGTCGCGAGGACCGGCGTCAGGTGCCCACCCGTTCCGCCCCCAGCGATCAACACCCGCACGGTGCACCGTTCCCTGGCTGCGGCCCTGGGTCGAGATGTTGCAGAGGATCCCCATGCCCACCATCCCGGTCGCCAGCGCCGTGCCGCCGTAGCTGATGAACGGCAGCGGGATCCCCGTGGTCGGGATGACCCCCGTGACGGCGCCGACGTTGATGAACGCTTCGATGCAGATCCACGCAGTGATGCCTCCGGCGAGCAGGGCCCCGAAGCGGTCGGGGGAGCGCATTGACGCCCGGATACCGCGCCAGGCGAGAAACAGGAACGCAAGGATGACGGCCACGGTTCCGATCAGGCCGAGCTCCTCCCCGATGATGGCGAAGATGAAGTCGGTATGCGCCTCGGGCAGCCAATCGTATTTGAGGACTGAATTGCCGAGCCCGACGCCGGCAAGCCCGCCCGAGCCCAGCGCGTAGAGGGCCTGGCAGTTCTGGAAGCCGCTCCCCAAGGCGTCCGCGCAGGGGTTGAGGAAGTGGGCCAGGCGGTCTGCGCGGTACGCGACCAGCTCGACCAGCGCCAGGGCGGCGACCGCGAGACCTCCGGTCACCAGCACCAGATGCCGCTTGAGCGCGCCGCCCAGCGCCAGCAGGACGAGCGCGACGCCGGTGATGACGAGCGCACTGCCCAGGTCGCGCTCCGCCAGGATCAGCCCGAGGATCAGGAAGAGCACGACCAGGTAGTCGCGCACGGCGCTCAGGGTGCGGACGCGGCCGCCGCGTTCGTCCAGCCACCGGGCGAAGAACAGGATGACGACCGCAATGCTGACCGCCGACGGCTGCACCGAGAGCGGGCCGAGCTGGAACCAGCGCTGCGCCCCGTACACCTGGGTGCCGAGGTGCGGGACCAGCACGGCGATCAGCAGCACCACCATCACCGCCATGGCCGGGCGCGCCAGCCCGCGAAGGCGGTGGTAGTCGAAGCGGGCCATGACCACCATGCCCACCGCGCCGAGCGTGACGCCGATCAGCTGGTGCTCGAAGAAGTAGCTCGGGTTGTGGTACCAGAGGTACCCCAGCGCCTCTGACGCGCTGTAGACCATGACCAGGCCGAAGGCGACGAGCCCGATGACCACCGTCAGGAGCCAGCCGTCGACGCCGGCGGCAACCGCCGCGCGGTCGGCCGCGCGCAGCGCACGCGCCGCGAGCACCGAGGCGGCACGCCAGGTGCCCCCGGAGTTTCGGTCGAAGCTGCCGGCGCTCGCCGCCATCAGGAATGCCCCACCGCGCTCTGCGGCGGTCCCGCGGTGACCAGCTCTCGGAACACGTCGCCGCGCTCCTCGAAGTCACGGAACTGGTCGAAGCTCTTGTACCCCGGAGAGAGCAGCACAACGTCGCCGGGCCGCGCGGCGTCTCGCGCCACAGCGACCGCCTCCGCGAGCGTGGCGACGACCGAGCGCTCCGCGTAGCCGCGCTTCGCGAGCGCGGCGTCGACGAGCCGCGCGGACGCGCCGTTGAGAACGGCCGCGCGCGAGCGATCGGCGACGGCGTCGATGAGCGCCACGGGTGGCTCGGCCTCGGGGTCGCCGCCACCGATCCAGACGATGGGGCGGCCGGCGAACGCCTCGAGGCCGACGACCGCCGACTCGGCGTTGGTCGCCTTGCTGTCGTTGACCCAGAGCACGCCATCGCGTTCCAGCACCGGCTCCAGCCGGTGCGGCACCGGGCGGAAGCCACGGATGCCGGCGGCCATCGCGGGCGGCGCCATGCCGGCCGCATCGCTCACGGCCACGGCGGCGAGCACGTTCGCCACGTTGTGGACGCCGAAGAGCGGGATGTCCGCGAGCGGCAGCACCGGCGACGCCGCGCCCGCTGCCACCGTCACGACCTCGTCGCGGCGCACCGTCGCGCCGTCGTGGCCGTCGAGGTCGAAGCCGAAGTAGCGCACCGGCGCCGCGCCGTTCTGCGCCATAGCACGCGTGGTCTCGTCGTCGAACCCGAGCACCGCCCAGTCCGAGGCGAAGCGGACCAGGCGCTCCTTGATCGCCGCGTACGCGACGAAATCACCGTGACGATCGAGGTGATCCGGCGTCACGTTCAGAACGCACGCCACCGTGCAGCGTGGTTCGGAGACTGTCTCGATCTGGAACGAGGACAGCTCGAGCACGACCCAGTCCGACGGCCGCAGCCCGTCCAGGCGGTCGAGCACGGGCACACCGATGTTGCCGCCCACCACGACACGGTCCGGGCCCTGCTCGAGGATCGCGGCGACGAGCGCCGTGGTCGTCGTCTTCCCGTTGGTGCCGGTGATGCCGATGACGCGGCTCGGGCAGCGCTCGAGCACGAGGTCGATCTCGCTGCGCACCGCGATGCCGCGTGCCCGCGCCCACTCCAGCTCGGGCGCGTCCCAGGGCACGCCCGGGCTCGGCGACACGAGGTCGGCGCCGGCCGCGACGTCGACGTCGTAGCCGCCGAGTCGCACCTCGACGCCGGAGGGAAGGGTTGCGGCGCGCTCGCGCACGCGCGCGTCGTCGGCGCGATCGACCACGACCACTCGGTCGCCCTCAGCGGCGAGGGCGCGCGCGACCGCCGCACCGGTGCGCGCAAGCCCGATCACGACGACGGCTCTGCTCACTGGTGCACCCTCATGGCATCACGCTCACGGCTTCCCCGCGTAGTGGGTGAGCAGGACCGTGAACATCGTCGCCACCGCGGCCACCGCCGCGAAGCCGGCGACCACGCGCTCCTCGCTCGCGCCCAGCTCCTCGAAGTGGTGGTGCAGCGGGCTGGCGCGCAGGAGGCGGCGATGGAATCGTCTGATCAGCGTCACGTTGACGATGACGCTCAGCGCCTCGACGACGAACACGATCCCGAGCAGCGGCAGCGCCCACAGCAGATGCACCTCCGCGGCCAGCGCGACCAGGGCTGTGCCGAGGGCGAGCGACCCGGTGTCGCCCATGAAGATGCGCGCGGGGTGCCAGTTGAAGACAAGAAAGGCCGCAACAGCTCCGGTGAGAGCGGCGGCGACGATCGCCGCGTGCATCTCGTGCGCCGGTGCGGCGATGAACGTGATGCCGAACAGCACCAGCGCCATGCAGGAGGCGGCGAGCCCGTCCACGCCGTCGGTGAGGTTCACCGCGTTGGCAACGGCGATCGTCGCCAGCGCCGCGAGCGGCACGATGCCCCAGCCGAGGTCCGGCGCGCCGAGTCCGGGAAAGTACTGATGCGTCAGGCCGGTGACGGCAAGGCCGATGCCGATGCACACCCCGACCACGCCCTCGACCGCGACGCGCTCCCAGGCGCCGAGACCGCGGTGCCTGGTGCTCGTGATGTTGACGATGTCATCGAGCGCTCCCAGCGCAGCGCCCGCGAGCAACGCGAACACGGCGACAAACCCAACGCGGCCGCGATCGAGAATCAACCACGCCGCAAGCGCGATGAGGCAGAAGAGCGCACCGCCGAAGGTGGGCGTCCCCTCCTTGCGCAGGTGCGTCTGCGGTCCGTACGAGGCGACCCTCTGCCCGATGCGGCGCCGCACGAGCAGCGACACGAGCGGTGGGTACAGCACGACACCCGCGACGAACGCAACGACGATGACGGCGACGGCCTCGATCATGGTGCGATCACGGCTGAATGCGCCACTGGTCGATGATCACCTGCGCCACATTCTTCCAGACGGGGGCTGCGAGGCTCGCACCGAAGCGCGGCTGCGAGGTCTGCGGCCGGTTCATCACCACCATCATCGTGAACTGCGGGTTCTTCACCGGCATGAAGCCGACGAACGACGCCGTCACGTCGTTGCCGTAGTGCCCGTTCTCGGCGACGCTCGCCGTGCCGGTCTTGCCGGCGATCTGGCCTTGGTAGCCGGGGATTCGCGCCATCGATCCCTCGGCGCCCGGGTCGTCGACCACGCCGACCATCATCTGTGAGAGGGTCGCCGCGGCGCTCGCAGGCATCACGCGGCGCGTGCGCGGGCTGAACGCGGTCGTCTTGCCGGTGCCGGGGTCCACGATGCCGTCGACCGCGTGCGGCTGCACCCACACGCCGCCGTTCGCCACCGCGTTGACCGCGGACAGCATCTCGATCGGCGTCGCCACGACGCCCTGGCCGAATGACGCCTCCGCGTAGTTCAGCACGCCCCACGACGACTGCGGCGTCATCGGGTCGTTGACCTCGCCGGCGAGGTCGACGCCGGTGGGCGAGCCGATGCCGAAGCCGAGCATGTTGGCGTAGAAGGGATCCTGTCCCTCCATCTGCTCCACCTTCATCGCCCCGTTGTTCAGCGACAGGTCGAGCACGCGCTGCATCGTCACGTTGCCGTGGGAGCGGTCGTCCCAGTCGTGGATGAGATACCCGTCGACGACGGACTGCTGCTCGTTGATGACCGTGGCCGGCGTGATCGCGCCATGGTCGAGCCCGCCGGCGAACGTCACCACCTTCATGACCGAGCCGGGCTCGTACGGCTGGCTCACCGCGAGGTCACGGAAGTTCGCGACGTTGCCGCTGCCGTAGCTGTCGGCGTCGTAGGACGGGTACTGCGCCCAGGCGCGGATCGCCCCCGTGTGCGTGTCCATGATCATGAGCGTGCCGGAGACCGCCTCCGCGGTGGCGACGCCGCGCGCCAGCGCGAGCTCGGCCCAGTACTGGATCTGCGAGTCCAGCCCGAGCTGCAGGTTGTCGCCGCTTTTGGCAGCAACCTTCTGCTCGCCGCCGAGGACGATCGGGTTGCCGAGCAGATCGGTGAGATTCGCCTCGTGGCCGGGCGTGCCGCTCAGCAGACCGTTGTAGTACTGCTCGACACCGTACTGGCCCTGACCGTCGACATCGACGTAGCCGAGCAGGTTGGAGGCGAACGACTGCCCGGGCAGCGGCGACGGGTTGTACACGCGCTGCTGGTTGGGGATGGTGCCGACGCCGGGGTAGTCGAGCGCCTGCAGGCGCTGGTTGACGTCGGGCGAGACGGCCTTGGCGATGTAGTCGAACTGGTTCTTCTGCTGCAGCGCGCGCAGCACCGTCGCCGGGGCGATGCCGAGCACCGCGCCCACCTTGGTCGCCACGTCGTACCGCTGCGTCGTGTCCACGAGCGACGGGTCGACGAACACGTCGTACACCGAGCGGTTGCTGACGAGCACGCGCCCGGTGCGGTCGAGGATGAGCCCGCGGTTGCCGGTCAGCGTGATGTCGCTCGTGTGCTGCGCTCGTGCCGCTGCGGCGAGCACGTGTCCCTGGAACACCTGCACCTGCACGAGGCGGCCGAGCACCGCGATCGCCATCGCCGCGAAGGCGAGCACGAGCCACAGGCCGCGGCGCCGGAAGTCGGGGACCTCACCGACGAACCACGCGCGCGGTCGCTGCGCCTGCGGCGGCCGGCGGCGATTCACCGCCGCGTCAGTGCGGCGATCAGATCGCGCGCGGGATCACTCGCGGATGCGATCTGGGACTGTGCCGAGGGTGACGGCATCACCTGCGCCGGCTGCGACGCCACGTAGGCCCACTGCGACGCCGGACGCATGCCCAGCTGCTGCGCGCCGGCGACGATGCGCTCCGACGATTCCAGGCGTGACAGCTCCTCGGTGAGCTGCTCGTCCTGGCCGGTCAGCTGCTGCTGCTGCGCACTCAGGCTCGAGACCTGGTACGTCGCCGCGGTGGTGTGCGCGCTCTGGCTCACGTATGCCACGCCGATGCCGGCGGCGATGGCGATCACCGGCAGCAGCGGCAGCGGCGTCCGCGGGCCACCGCGGCGCAGCCGCTGACGGCGCGCGGGCTCGTCCAGCGGCAGCTGCTCGAGGTGCTCGGCGCTCGCGTGGCGGTCGGGTTCGTTGTGGTAGGTCATGTGGTGAGACGTGTGCTGTGTCGTTGGGAGGGTGGTGAACCCGCCGCCCGCGAGTACCTCGGGAGATTCGATAGACGATATGTGCGGGAAGGCTAGGGAGTAGGGAGGAGCTTCTCCGCCACGCGCAGGCGCGCAGAACGTGCTCGCGGATTGGCGTCGATCTCGCCGTCGTCGGGTCTGATCGCGCGTCGCGTGATCAGAGAGATGGTGGCCCGGTGGGCGCAGGTGCAGTGGGGCTGTTGGGGCGGACACGTACAGGACGTTGCTGCGACGTTGAGTGAGTTCTTGACAAGGGTGTCCTCGAGAGAGTGGAAGGAGATGACCCCAAGACGCCCACCGGGCCGGAGTATGTGAAGTGCTGCCTGCAGACCGCGCTCGAGGCTGTCGAGCTCGCCGTTGACGCTGATGCGCAGTGCCTGGAACGTTCGCGTCGCCGGATGAATCCGCTTCGGCCACATGCGCCGCGGGATCGCCGCTTCGACGATGCCGCGCAGCTGTGCCGTCGTCTCCACCGGGCTGCGCCGCCGTACGGTGACGATGCGTTGTGCGATGCGCCGCGCGAAGCGCTCGTCGCCGAGCTCGCGGATCAATTGGGCCAGGTCGTCCTCGGCGAGGCCGTTGACGATCGCGGCTGCATCGCTCCCGGCGCTGCGATCCATCCGCATGTCGAGCGGACCGTCGTGACTGAAGCTGAATCCGCGCGTCGCGTCGTCCAGCTGCAACGACGAGATGCCGAGGTCGAACGCGATGGCGTCGACGACGGGGGCTGCGAGCCGGTGGACGATCCCGTCCAGCTCGGCGAAGTCGTCGTGCACCAGGTCGAGCACCACGCCGTCGGGGACGGGGAAGGTGCGTGCGCTCGCGATCGCGCTCTCGTCGCGGTCGATCGCGATCACGCGCCCGCCTGGTGCCACGCGTGTCAGCAGGGCTCGTGTGACGCCGCCGCCACCGAGGGTGGCGTCGACGACCGTCTGCCCTGGCTGGGGCTGCAGGCTCTGTATGAGGTGGTGTAGAAGGACCGGCCGGTGTCCTGCGCCGTCAGGCGCGGGCACACCGGGCGTGGCCGTGGTTCCGGACGCCATACCTGCCACGGTCGGCATGGGCCGCGCTGGAAGTCAAGTCACAGACGCCGATCACTGCGGCGCTCCGGGGGAGACGTCGTCGGCGCGGTGCACGAGCTCGTGGAGCCGCGTGAACTCATCGGGATCGAGATCGAGGTCGTCGGCGTCCCACCGCTGTTCGCCGACGATCTCGACGCAGCGGCCGAGTCCGACAAAGACGGCAGCCCCGGTGATGCTCGCCCAGCTCCGCTGCGCCGCGGTGAGCAGCATGCGGCCCTGGCCGTCGACCTCGAATGGAAATGTCAGCGCCATCACCTGGCGCTCGAGGCGGTCGCGCTGCGCCGGCGTCTCCGCAAACCGGCGGAACCGAGCGACCTCGCGCTCCCAGGCGTCGGGCGGCCAGATGCCGAGCCGGTGGTCGGGGTTGGGACCGACGACGCTGGCCTCGGGAAGGCCGCGGCGGAGCAGCGCCGGAACCGCAACTCGGCCCTTGGCATCGACGGCATGCCGGTAGGCACCGCAGAGTGCGACGGCGGCCGCTGCGGCCGGCACCTCACTCGGCGTCGCGATCATCATGCTCGGCCCTTCGGACCCACTCTTCACCACTTTTTGCCACTCCGTGGCCGCAAGCTAACAGGTCGACGCGTTCGCGTCAACGCAAACAGATGTACGCATCCGCTGCGAGCCGCACAGCGCGGCACGGCGCGCGGCTAGAGCGAGCCGGGCGGCGCCTCGTAGAGGCTCGGCGTCAGGACGCGATGCGAGATCAGGTCGACACCGTGTGCGTCGGTGACGGGCGGCATCTCGACGCGCAGCTCGCGAGTGTCGTCGTCGATATCGACCGCGCGCAGGTCGTGCCACTGGTTGGCGAAGTACGCACGCACGGTCACAGGGGGATCCAGCGCGCGCCACCGCGACCGCGACGGTGGCGCATCGCGTGTCAGCTCGTTGAACTCGGTCATCGCGAGGCAAACTCTACCCGAGGCACGTAGTGCGATCGGCGATCGTCCTCCTCCCGTTTGCCGCGTAGCCGGCTGCGCGCAGGACTCGAAGGAGTGATGTGCGCTCAGGCATGGCGGGTGCTGTGGTTTGTCCGCGCGAAATGCCGCATACAATTGGGATGCAAGCCGGCCAGATGGTCGCGGACGGTTCGCCGTTCGAGGAAAGTCCGGGCTCCACAGAGCAAGGCGCTGGGCAACACCCAGTCGGGGTGACCCGAAGGAGAGTGCCACAGAAAAGACACAGCCGCGGCTCGCCTGCGGCAACGGTGAAATGGTGGGGTAAGAGCCCACCGGCGGCCGGGTGACCGGCCGGCCAGGTAAACCCCGCCTGGAGCAAGGCTGAACAGGGACCCGGCTGTCAAGCCCAGAGGCTGCTCGCCTCAGTGTCCCGGGTCAGGCCGCACGAGGCGCCGGGCAACCGGCGCCCCAGATAGATGACCATCCCCGCAGCCGGCGAGCGCGGCGCACGCGTCGTGATCACGGCGGCGGTGACAGAACCCGGCTTACCGGCCGGCTTGCATCGTCCCCCCTTTGCTAAAGATGACAACAACGCTAGTCCCTGTCACTCATCCTCGACCAATCGCGCCAGAAAGTGCGGTGGTGATTCGACTTCGGCATCCCGTAGCTCGAGAAGGTCGCGGTCCCAGCTGACGAGAACAGAATCGGCATCAGCTGCGAGCGCCAGCAGGTAATCATCGCCAGGATCGCGGGATCTGATTGGGGGAGGAGCATCGACGCGCTCTGCAACCGCTGCTTCTCGCCGAAGGAGCTCGATGAACGCTTCGGCATCCTCCCGCGGGATGCGAGAGACTAGCTTCGGATACGCGAGGGATGACGAAAGCTCAGCAAGGAGCTGCTCGGTTACCACAAGCTCGAACTCACCGCGAAGCCAGCGCGCAAGGAGCGCTGCCGACGCGCCCGTGGGCGCCAGCAGGGCGGAGATGAGAACGTTGACGTCGAGAACAGCCCGCACTCAGACGCGGCGGCGGCGTCGCGCTGCTGACTGCGCATCAACAGCGAGTTCTGCGGCTGCGTCCTCATCCATCTGATTCCGCCTCCACAGGCCCTCGAGCAGATCAAGGCCGAGATCGCGGCGCAACGATTGCTCGATGACTTCGCTGTCGCCCTTGCCCAAGCGAGCAGCGCGCACGCGGACCCAGCGCATGACCTCTTCGTCCAAAGTGACCGTGGTGCGGACTTTGGGCATGTTCGCATCATAGCATCTTGATGCGTAGACGCCAGAGTGTGACAGCCTGGAGTTCGTCACCTCGGACGCCCACCTGGGCCTCAAGTGGGCCGTGCTGCAGGTTCTACGCTGCGATCGTCGGTGTCGCTGGGGCTGCTGGATCGCGAGCAGCGCCAGGGCCCGCGGGGATCAGCACCAGGAGCCTGGCCCGCAGCGGCCGCGCCGCGCTTACGAGGACTCGTCCTCCGCTGCGGCACCGCCGGCCGGCTGCGGCGGCATGACCGACGCACCGACGCTGACCAGCAGGTCCCAGCTGTTGCGCAGCGAGATGACGAGCATCGCGACGACCGCGGCCGCCAGCCAGTCGAAACCCGAGGGCCTGCCTGCCATGACAAGCCCGCCGGCGACCCCGACGCCGACGTACCCCAGAATGCTCAGGCCGAAGCGCAGCACGAGCTGCCGCAGGTCGAGCGTCCGCGTCTCGCTCCGGGCAGCAGCCACCACGGCGGGTGCCGTGATGACCAGGCTCACGGCGGCGGCGATGATGAGCTGCTCGCCCAGTGCCCCCGCCGCTTGGGGGATCACAAAGAAGAGGGCGACGATCAGGACCAACGAGAAGTTCGAGAAGGTGACCCGGGCGAGCCCTCGGACCTCCGAACGAGCCAGGACCGCCCGCAGGTGCAACGTCAGGCCCACGAACAGAAGGCCGACGAGCGACGCGGCCGCCGGCCCCGCCACCAGGTAGAAGTCGTGCCAGCTCTGCAGCTCCGCCTGGTTTGACACGGCGGCGAGTCTGACACTGTCCTGACAGTGGCGATGGGCGGATTTGCGCATCGGGTTTGCACTCGTTTCGCAGGACGCTGCAAGCGACGCAAGATTTCCGACCGCCTCAGCGTTCAGTCATCCAGTCGAAGATCGCACGATCTGGAGCGGGCGGGCGACCAGGGGTGCCACTAGGACAGTTTTTCTGCTGTCCGGAGG
The DNA here is from genome assembly GCA_019234035.1 of Candidatus Dormiibacterota bacterium. Lineage (GTDB taxonomy): Bacteria > Chloroflexota > Dormibacteria > Aeolococcales > Aeolococcaceae > JAFALX01. Next base: position 15,943 of record JAFALX010000394.1, read on the forward strand.
GCAATCGGTGAGGCATGGTCGCATCGGGCGGACCCTGGGGGGGTCGGCTCTTCTCGCATTTCTGGCACTACCGGTCCTGGCGCCGGTCACATCGAAGGCCGATACAGCGCCGACGCCGTCCGGTTCGGCGAAGGCAGCCGCTCTCCAGGTGACTCTCTCGCCGCAGGCGCTCGTGAACATCGCACTGCCGCCTTCGCTCACGTCGCTTCTGGCGCAGCTGCCCTGCAATGTGGGCACCGTTGCCGCCAACGCGCTGACGAACACCACGACAGTGTCGCTCGACGCCTCGTCGAACGACGGCGTCCTGAACAGCGGCGCCACCGACTTCGTCTCGGGCGAGGCCACGTCCGAGGCCCTCGGCGTCGACCTGCAGGGCATTGACGGGCTGGTCACCGGTGTCGAGAACGTGCTGAACGGAGACCTCTCCTGCCTCACGGGGAACTCCAGCACCGCACTGCCGGTGAACGTTCAGACCCTTCTCACCCCGCTCACGAGCGCTCTCCAGGGCGTCGTGACCCCGCTCCACAGCGTGCTGGGCCAGCTCAGCGCCACGGTCAACATCAACAAGTCCGCCCACGTCACGCTCGACCAGAACCCGCTTCTGATGGATCTGCTCGACCTGAGCACCCCGCTGGGTGACCTGAACCTGGGTCCGTATGACGCCGTGGCCGTGAGCCAGGCAGGTGCCCAGAAGTACGGCATCACCACCGGGCCGCAGCTCGAGGCGCACAACAGCACGACCAACATCGCCATCGGCGCCTCGCTCCCGCTGGGCTCGGTGTCGTCGCTGGGCAACCTCACCGACCTGTTCCAGAACCTGACGACGACGCTCCAGGGCGACCTGAGCAGCATCACCAGCCAGCTCGGACTTCTCAATCCCGGCGGCGGCGCGCTGCCGACCACCTCGGTGGTCCAGACCGTCTGCACCACTCTGGGTGGTCTCCTCGGCGGCGCCACCACAACCTGCAGCACGCTGACCCCCGCAACCGGTGTGTCGGCGCTCACCCCGCAGCTCACCGCGCTGCAGGGATCGCTGACGAGCCTGCTGAACGGGCTGCCCGCGCTGCAGAACGTGCTCGGTGCTCTGCCGAAGTCGATCGACCTCCTCGGCCTGATCACGACCGGCGGCGAGACCTCGTCCGTCCTCACTCAGCCGCAGAACGGTGGCGTCCATTCGATCGCCTCGACTGTGATCCCCGACCTCAAGGTTCTCGAGGTCATGGGCACGCCGCTGCTCGAGCTCAAGGGTCTGAGCTCCTCGGCTGAAGCGTTCGTCAACGGCGTCGACACCTCGGCGCCGAAGGGCACCGTCTCCTTCCTCGAGCTCGACATCCTCGGGCACGCGATCGTCATCCCGGGCCTCGGCACCAACCAGACCATCACCGTCCCCACACCGCTCGGCGACGTCACAGTCGTGATCGGCGTCGGCACCCCGCAGACGATCAACAACACGCCGACCCGCAAGACTGAGGCGGCCGATGCCCTGCACGTCGCTGTGATCAACGGCGACGCCAACGGCAAGAGCCCGATCGCGCTCCTCGGCGGGGCGGGTGGAACGGTCGTCGACGTCCTCGTCGCTGGGTCTCAGGTGGACGACGCGATGACCGCGGTCGCCGCAGTTCCTCAGACAAGCGTCCAGGCAACCTCAACCAATCTGCCGAGCACCGGCATGGTTGGCCCGCTCGGCTTCGCCGTGGTGGTTGTCCTTGGCCTCGCAGCAGCTGGTCTCCGCTTCGCCGCTCGCCGCTCCGGGCGGGCGGCGGGCTCCGCCTCCGACCTGCCGATCGACTGAGCACGCAACCATGGCCGGCCGCGATCCATCCCCCCGCCGGCGCTGGCTGCACCGCGCAAGCTGGGCCTGCCTTGGCCTCGGGGTTCTGCTCTTCGGATACGTGGGAGTTCTGGTCGGGTACCAGAACTTCCAGCAGGGCCGGCTGAGCAGCGACTGGGCCAAGCAGCACCCGGCGGCGTCGATCCACACCGGTTCGTTCGGCACCGCCGATGCGGTCAGCCTCCACATCGTCCCGCACATGGCGGCAGGCGAGCCGGTGGCCCGGATCTCCATCCCGAGCGTCGGGTACGTGGGGATCGTCACCGAGGGCGACGATCGCGGCGTCCTCAGCAGCGGCCCCGGCCATGACATCGAGACGGGCTATCCCAGCGAAGGGCGCGACATCGTGATCGCGAACCACAACGGGTTCTCTTTCAGCTGGACCGACATCAAGAACGGGGCAGAGATGGTCGTCGAGATGCCCTACGGCCGCTACACCTACACCGTCGTCTCCAGGCGGATCGTCGACGGCACCGACAACGCCGTCATCAACAGCGCCCCTCCGGGCGAGCGGCTCCAGCTCATCACCTGCTGGCCGCTCTGGGCAGGGGCTTTGGCAACGCAGCGTCTCGTGTACGACGCGGTACCTGCGGGGGGAACGTCATGAAACGGCCGGCAACACTTCTGCTCACCGGAGCCATCGTGGCTGCCGGCGCAGTCTGGTATCCCATCCACGCGGCGGCGGCGCTGTGCGGTCAGCCCTCGGTGAGCGGTGTGACGGTTCCGAATGCGACGGTTCCGGTCGCAGCGGCCGGGACGGCGGTGACCATCACCGGGTCGAACTTCATGGCGCTCACCTGCAACACCACCGCCAACATCGGGGGCGTGGGTCTCGCGCAGAACCAGATGAGCGTGAGCAACAACTCGATCACGTTCACCGCGCAGCCGGGCATGCACGGCGGCATACAGATCACCGAGACGGGCATCGGCGGAGCCAACGTCAGCAACGCCAACATCGCCTTCTACACCGCGCCGACCGTGTCCGGTCTCAGCAACGCGACACCGACCGCTGCCCAGGGGAACACCGTCAGCGGCTCCGGTTTCAACTTCACGCTACCGAGCGGCTACGAGCAGATCAGCGCGAAGTACCTGCAGGGCTCGACGACTTGCGCCGGAGCGAGCGCATCGCTGAGCTCGGACACCGCGATCGCCGTGTCGGCGCCCGGCCATTACTGCAACGGCGCGCTGGCGCTCACGATCTCAGCACCGAGTGACCTCGGCAACCCGAGCGGCTCGCAGATCCCCATCTACAACAATCAAGTCGGGCACGTCGCCGTGGCGGCCAGCGGGATAGCGCTTTCCACGGACGCCATCACGGCCGGCGGCACCTTCAACGTTACCGGCTCCGGCTTCGGCCCCGGCGGCTCGGCCACCCTGGGCGGTGCCCCGGTCACCAGCACGTGGAGCGACACCAGCATCGGCATCACCGTTCCGGACACTGCCGTCAACAACTCGGCAATCGCACTCACCCGCGCAGACGGCAGCGCGATCGCAGTGTCCGACAAGCTCACGACCGTGACCGCGCGCGTCGACGGCATCTCGCCGTCCAGCGCAAAGCCCGGTGATGCCGTCACCGTGAGCGGCGGCGGCTTCGGAACAACCGCAGGCACCGTGTCGCTGGCATCCGCGAGCGCGACCGTCTCGAGCTGGTCGCCCACCTCGATCACCTTCACGGTTCCCTCGGCGGGCCAGACGGGCCAGCTGACCATCGCGCCCGTGGACACGGGCGCGCCCGCCACCGAGCCTTCCCTGACCGTCACCCATCCCGTCACCATCCAGCCGGGGACCGGCGGTGCCCCGGGTGCGTCAGGCTCGTCGGGCTCGTCGGCCGCGAATTCGAAGCCGCTCACCCCGGCGCAGCTGGAGCAGGTGACGCAGGCGCTGTCCGCGCCGCCGCCGCCGCTCCCGCCCGCAGTCGTCGGAGGCACGCCCCCGCCGATCCCGCCATCGCATCCGACCAACGGGCCGGTCGCGCTCTCGCTCAAGAGCACGTCAACGACAGCGAAGCCAGGCAAGAGCGTGCCATTCACGGTGACCCTGCTCGCATACGGCCGGCCGGTGGGCGACGCTCCTGTGCAGATGGTGGTGGCGTACGAGCCGGCGCCTGATGCGCTGATCACGCCGATGTCCGGCGTCACCGACGCGAAGGGCCAGTTCCACGGCACGATCCGCCTGAGCAGGACGCCGGGCGAGATGATCGTCCTGGCGCGGACCGGCGAGTTCTCCGACGAGGTGCGTCTGGTCGGCTCCACCGTGAGCGCAGCCGCGGTCGGCAGCGGACACGCGACCGGCGTCGGCGCGCTGCAGAACAGCCTCCCCTACGCGGTCGTCGCGCTGGCGGCCCTGCTCCTCATCGTTGGCATCGGGATCCGCATCTGGCTGTGGGTGGGCTCGACCGACAGCGTGCGTGCAGCCCTGGTCCGCGAGCGCTTCCGCGGCATGACCCGCGGGGCGCGGCGGTTCCTGGCGCGGCATGTCGTGCAGGCCCCGCCGGAGCCGGCGTCACGGCGTGATGTTCAGCCCCGCGGCAACGCGGCGAGCGAGGTCGACGTCCCCGCTGAGGGTGAGCCCACCCTCGTGCTCGGCGCCCTCGGGGGTGACACGGCCCCAGACCAGGCGAAGGAACGCATCAGCGTCGGCCCGTAGGCCGGCGCCGATGCCGCCCTCGGGCGGCTGTTCCTCAAGGGCACCGCGGCCTCCGCTCACCGCGACCACGAAGCGCCCGCCCCCCGCGCCATCGACCACCGTCTCGACGCGGACGCCGTCCGGCATCCCCCGCGCGGCCTTGCCGACGGCGCGCGGCAGCACCGAGTAGCCCCGCCGCAGCGCGCGGCGCGCCGCCTCGCCGTCCATGTTGCCGGGACGATGCAGGGCCCGGCGGATGTCCTGCTCGTGCGAGAACGAGTCGAAGAGCCGGACGTTGAGCCACGCCTCCAGCGACATCTCACCGAACACCGTGGGGCCCGGCGCCGCCAGCTCCTCCGCGGTGAGCCGGTAGCGGTCCGCCGCCTGGGCCTCGGTCACCTCGCGGAACCGCGCCAGGACCTCGGCGCCGCTGTCGCCACGGAGCGACTCCACCCAGCGCTCGTTGAAGGCGCCGAGGTCGTTGCGCACGTGGTCGCCGACCGCGTCGCTCTCGGGCGGCGTCTCGCCTCGCAGCGACCGCTCCGTGCCGAGGATGTGGCTGAGGACGTCCTTGACCGTCCAGCCGGGGAGGTCGGTCGGCGTCAGAAAGCCCTCCTCGTCGAGGTCTGCGCACAGGTCTGCGATCGTCCGCCACGTCTGGTCCAGGCTCGCGACGGTCTGGTTCGGCTCGTCCGCCATCAGGCGCTCCGGATCCGCTGGATGGCGCCGACCGCGAGGCTGTCGACGCGCTCGTTGCCCGGCACGCCGCTGTGGCCGGGCACGTACTCGAAGCGCACGCGGCCGTCGACCAGCGGATCGATGGCCGGGTATAGGTCCAGGTTCTTCTTCCGCTTCCAGCGGCCGGTGAGCCAGTTGATGACGCCCATGCTGTCCGTGCGGACGACGATCTGCCAGCCGGCATCGCCGCCGACCCGCTCGCGAAAGGCGATGAGCGCCTCGCGCACCGCTTTCAGCTCCTCGCGGTTGTTGGTCGTCACCGGCTCGCTCCCGGTGCTCTCCTCCACCGTGCCGTCGGGCCACTCCAGCCGGTACGCCCAGGCGCCCGGCCCGGGGTTACCCGAGCAGGCGCCGTCGGTGTACGCGACCACGGTCTGGGTCATGGCACCAGGATGCGGTCACAGTTCGAGCACTGCGTGATGGTGGTACCGGCGCGGACGGCGCTGCGCTCCTGGTTGGAGAGCGGCAGGTGACAGCCCCCGCAGGAGTCGCCGGCGATGCCCACGACGGCGGGCGTCCGGTGCTGCGCCACGCGGCGATACAGCTCGAGCGCCCGCGGCTCCACCGATGCGGCGATGCGCTCTCGATCGCCCTGTGCCTGGGCCAGCTCCGAGCGGAGCCGGCCCAGCCGCTGCTCGAGCGG